>CAMVNL010000165.1 GCA_947168785.1 uncultured Clostridia bacterium
CGCTTCATCCGCCACTGGCGGCGCTTCGGCGGTTTTGCCCCGACAAATCCCTATTTGCGAAAGTGGGAAAGTTGTGTTGATTGTTATATTGCAGCGTCCAGTTGGATCAGCGCTTTGTTTAACAAGTCCCTGAGCTGCCGCAGCTCCTTTTCGGGCAGATCGATGCAGCCCTGCATGGCGGGCGGCACCTCCAGCGCCTTTTCCTTGAGCGCCTCCCCTGCCTCGGTGAGGGAGAGGAACAGCTTGCGCTCGTTGCCTGCGGGGCGGGCTCTTGTGATATAGCCGGATTTTTCCAGCCGTTTGAGCAGCGGCGTCAGCGTGCCGGAATCGAGCCGCACCCTTTGCCCCAGCTCCCCCTCCGTCATGCCGCCGTGCTCCCACAGCGCCATCATGACCAGGTATTGGGTATAGGTCAGATTCAACGCCTCCAATGGCTTGCGGTACTGCCGCACCAGCTCTTTGGCGCAGGCGTACAGCGGAAAGCACAGCTGATTGTCGAGGCGGATCCCCGCATACTTTTCGTCGGATCGTGTGTCGTCCATCACAACCCCGTCCCTTCCTGTGTTTTGCAAAGACAGACCGCCTCGCGCATCGGGACGGTCTGTTTTTTCTTTTACTTTTCCGCCGGTTCCCACTTGCACCGCACGGGGGAGACGATGGCGCCTTCCTTTTTCAGTTCGGCGAAGGCCTTATCCACCACCTTGCGGTCAAGGCCGGTCAGCTCGGCGACCTTTCCGGCGTTCAGCGGTTCGCCCGCCTTTTTCATCGCGTCAAGGATCAGTTCTTTTTCAGCCATGTCTTATTCTCCTTTATGTTATAATGCTTTGGCGCAGGCGCGGATCTCAGCCAGCTTGGCGTCGGAACCGTTTTCTTCTCCGGCGGCGGTGAAGATCCCCTTATTTTCGTTCCCCATGTAGGCGCGCATATTCTTATACGCGGCGATGGCGCTGTCGTAGACGTTCGGCGAGCCGGAGCTGAGCAGCAGCGCCGCTTTGGCAGCCTTCGCCGGTTTGCCGATGGCGTACACCCGCTGGATGGCGGCGGCAAGCTGCGCGGACATGCCGAAGTAGTAAATGGGGGAGGCAAAAACAACCATATCCGCCTCTTTGTAAGCGGGCATCACTTTTTCCATATCGTCCTTTTGGATGCACGTGCCCGCGCCCTTGCCGTGGCAGTATTCGCAGGCCTTGCAGCCGCCGATATTCATTTTGCCCACGTGAAGGATCTCCACCTCGTGACCGGCTTCCTTCGCGCCTTCGGCAAAGGCGTTGACCATGGCCGCCGTGTTCTTTGCCCTGGGGCTGCCGTTGAGAATCGCGATTTTCATTTCCGTTTGTCCTCCGTCAGTTTTTATTCGCCAAGCATTTCGATGATGTAGTTCTCCATGCCGATCTGCTCGATCAGGCAGAGGTGGCCCTTCACCCAGTTGAAATGCTCCTGCTCGTCGATGATGAACTGCTCGATCATGTGCCTTGTCACGTAGTCGTCGTCGAACATGGCCAGGGACTTGCTCATCATGGGCAGCGCCTCGGCGGAATCCTTGCAGTCGTATTCCAGCATTTCCTTGATATCCGTGATCACGGGATAGGGCTCGATCTCGACAGCGGGCGTTTCACCAAGCTCGATCAGACGGGCGTTGACCTTTTTGGCCTCTTCCCATTCCTCGTCGGATTCCGCCATGATCTTATCCGCCAGCTTATTGAGGCCGCGGGCCTTCAGAAGCTGCGCGTGAATGGAATGCTGCTGGGAATTGCCGAACCAGCCCTTTGCAAACGCCTTTAACAGTTCGATTTTCGTCATTGTCATACCCTCCGGATAGTAAAATTATTGCGCGCCGTTTGATTGTGCGCAATTACACTTTTATTATATCCGGCTGAGGGGATGTTTCAATTGATAATCCTGGTACACTCTATCAGAATGAGAGATTATATCGTTATTCTCTCTTTTTTTGGTTCAGCACCTCCCGCAAAGGCTCAGGCAGGGAATTTTCATAGATCTCTGCGATCGTCTCAGGCGTTGCCTCATAGCGCCCCAGCAGCCACTCGCAGGTGAGGCTCACGGTCCCGAGGCAGTAGATCCTGATATACAGCGTCTCCCGCTGCGTCAGCGCTTCCTTACCGGCGGCGGTCAGATAGTGCTTTTTCAGGATGTCAAAGTTGATCTCCGTCATGTACCGCACAAAAGAGTCGTGTCCTGAGGTATGCCGCAGCAGATTGACCAGATACTCTTTCTCGTTCTGAAACCGTTTTGCGCCGTCCGTGAGCGTCCGTTTCCACAAATAATGCTCCCCGTCGATCTGTCCCATGATCCCGGCAGTTCCCCGGGCGTAATCCCAGGCGATCAGGTCGTATTTGTCCTTGAAGTGGCGGTAAAAGGTGGCCGGGGAATACCCGCAGTTTTCAACGATCTGCTGAATCGTGATTTTGTCGATGCTTCTGTCCTGCGCCAGCTCACGGAAGGATTCCGCCAGCAGCTCTTTGGTCGTTTTTCTTATCATACCTGAACGCCGCCTTTCCCTGTTTTGATTATAAAGCCTTCCGCGACGGCTGTCAACCGGAAAGAAAAAGCGTCTGCGCCAGCCATTATTATACGATTTTTTGAGGAAGTAATTGAATTGCGGTTCGTTATGCGGTATAATTGATTTGTTTCATCCGAACAGGACGCCGGATCGTCACAGGAAGGATCCACAACATAATAGGAGGACCACATTGATGCAATATCGGATACTCGGTAAAACCGGCCTGTCCGTCAGCGAGATCGGCTTCGGCGGGGAGTGGCTGGAACGCCACGACGAGGACCATTCCGTAAAGCTGCTGCGGTACGCCCATGACAAGGGCATGAACATCGTGGACTGCTGGATGCCGGACCCGAAATCCCGGGATATCATCGGCAAGGCCATGGAGGGCTGCCGGGAGGAGTGGTACGTGCAGGGGCACGTGGGCTCCACCTGGCAGAACGGCCAGTACGTCCGGACGAGAGATATGAACTTTGTCCGTCCGGCGTTTGAGGACCTGCTGCAGCGGCTTCGCACCGACTATAACGACCTGGGCATGATCCACTACATCGATTCCATGGAAGACTGGAACACGGCCATGAACGGACCGTTCATCGAATACGTCCATGAACTGCATGAGAAGGGCGTCATCCGGCATATCGGCCTTTCCACCCACAACCCGCAGATCGGCAAGCTGGCGGTACAGACAGGCTTTATCGAGATGCTTCTGTTCAGCATCAACCCGGCCTTTGATATGCGCCCCGCCACCGAGGACCTGGACCAGATGTTCGGCGGTTACGACGACGCGCGGTTTTCCGGTATTGACCCCGACCGGGCCGAGCTTTACCGGATGTGCGAAGAGAAAAACGTGGGCATCACCGTAATGAAGGGCTTTTTCGGCGGCAGGCTGTTCGACAAGGCCCAGTCGCCCTTCGGCGTGACCTTTACGCCCTCGCAGCTGATCCACTACTCCCTGACCCGCCCCGGCGTGGCCTCCATCCTCTGCGGCTTCGACACCCCGGAACAGGTAGACGCGGCGCTGGCCTACGAAACCGCGTCGGCGGAGGAGAAGGACTACGCCTCCGTGCTGGCCACCGCCCCGCTGCACGCCTATCGCGGGCAGTGCACCTACTGCGGCCACTGCAAGCCCTGCCCCATGGAGATCGACATCGCCATGGTGAACAAACTCTATGATCTGGCCGCCGCCCAGAAGGAGGTCCCCCAGAGCGTCGCGGCGCATTACAGGGCGCTGGCGCACACCGCTTCGGAATGCATCGGCTGCCGCGGCTGTGAGGAACGGTGCCCCTTCGGCGTGGAGGTGGCGGACCGGATGGAGCGGACCGCGGCGCTGTTCGGCGCATGAACGGAGACGGCTGATCCCACAATATCCTTTGCAGAAGAAGAAAATAAAAGGAGGATTCCCGAATGAGTATGAACAACCCCATACCCGGGAAGGACGGCAACCGCTACGTTCCCTTTGAGGAACGCGACGGCGGGACGTCTGTCGTTTTCTTCACCCGGGACCTGTCCGAAGAAGGGCTTAAAAAGATTTACGACAAGGTGAGCGAAGCGCTGAGCGGCAAGGTGGCGATCAAGCTGCATACCGGCGAAGCGGAAGGCCCGAACATCATCCCCCGCCCCTGGGTGAAGGCGCTGATCGACGCCCGCCTGCCGGAGGGGACGATCATTGAAACGAACACCTACTACGAGGGCAGCCGCTACACGACGGAGGCACACCGCAAAACGCTCGAAATCAACGGCTGGACCTTCTGCCCGGTGGATATCACGGACAGCGAGGGCGTGGCCGCGCTGCCGGTAAAGGGCGGCAAGTGGTTCGACGAGATGCACGTGGGTAAGAGCATGCTGAATTACGATTCTCTGCTGGTGCTGACGCATTTCAAGGGCCACACCATGGGCGGCTTCGGCGGCAGCAACAAGAACATCGGCATCGGCTGCGCGGACGGCCGCATCGGCAAGGCGGAGATCCACACCGCCGTGGGTTCCAAAAACATGTGGAGCATCGCGGAGGAGGAGCTGATGGAGCGCATCACCGAGAGCACCAAGGCCACCGTGGACTTCTTCGCGCCACACGTCTGCTTTGTCAACGTCATGCGGAATATGTCCGTCTCCTGCGACTGCGAAGGGCCCGAAGCGGAGCCGGTCGTCACGCCGGACGTGGGCATCATCGCGTCGCCGGATATCCTCGCCGCGGACAACGCCTGTATTGACCTGATCTACAGCCTGCCGGAGGGCGGCGGCAAAGCCCTGATTGAGCGGGTGGAGACCCGCCACGGCCTGCGGCAGCTCAGCTATATGAAGGAGCTGGGCATGGGCAACGACCGCTATACCCTCATCGACGTGGACAACGGCGACGCCGTCATCACGGCGGCGGAAGCGGTCAAGGATATCAAGCCCGGCTGGCAGCCGGACCGCTACAACGTCTTCTTCGGCCGCAACCGCCGGAGATGACCAAAAAAGGCCTCCCGTACAAAATGCCTGACGATCATTGCGGCTGCACCCGATCAAAAGCACCGTTTCAAACGCAGGGACCGGACCTGACGGTCCGCCCTGCGTTTTTTTGATGCGGCTCTTGTTTTTTATCATGCCTCCTGACGGAAGCTGCCCCTGATTTGCTTCAGGAACCGCTCGGCGATGGGAGTGAAGGTCTGGTATTTGTTCCAGATCAGGAACAGTTTCGTTTCCAGCGTCGGCGACAGGGGACGGAACGCAAGACCGCTCCCCGGCGAGGTATCCACCAGACCCGCGAATGTCAACTGATACCCCAGTCCTTCCCGCACGAAGACGGAGGCGTTATAGGCCAGCCGGAAGGTGCCCTCCAGAAGCAGACCGTTCCGCTTTTCACCGCACCACCGGCCGATATCGTTCTTCCAGCCCTGTTCCGAGGTGAACAGCGGCAAGCCTTTCAGATCGTCCGCCGTGACGGTCTTCTTTTTTGCCAACGGCGCGTCCGCGGGCGTCACCACACCCCAGACGTCCGGTTCCGGGAAGGGCAGGTAGTCATACTTCCGCGCGTCCGGCGTGTCGCAGAGCACGGCAAAATCCAGCAGCCCCTTGTCCAGCTTTTCCGTGACCTGTTCCGTATCGCCGCTGGTGATGTGATAGCGCAGGCCGGGGCAGGTCTCTTTCAGCGCCAGGATCTCCCTGGCAAGGTAGCGGATCTGATAGGATTCCCCCAGGCCGAGGTACAGCTCGCCGCCGGTCACGTCGTCCAGCGACAGAAATTCCTGTTCGATCTTGTCCGCCATGGTGACAAGGTCCTCCGCCCGGTCTCGCAGCAGAACGCCCTCCTGCGTCAGGGAGATGGAAAAGCTGTGGCGCTCAAACAGCTTTTTGCCCAGCTCCTCCTCCAGCGCTTTCAAGGTTTTGGAAAGCGTCGGCTGGGTCACGTGCAACAGCTCGGCGGCCCTCGTCATATTCTCTTCCCTCGCCACGGCAAGGAAATAGCGCAGC
>CAMVNL010000166.1 GCA_947168785.1 uncultured Clostridia bacterium
AAGGCCGCCAGCACGCAGACCGCAACGATGACGATGGGAATGAGCGTGGAGACCATGCCCAGCGACAGGCCGCCGATGATGATGGTGGCGGTGCCGGTCTCGGAGGCGGCCGCCAGGTTTTTGGTGGGCTTGTAGCTGTCGGAAGTATAATATTCGGTGGACCGGCCGATCAGCACGCCGGCGATCAGCCCGGCCAGAATGGCGAAATAGACGTGCCAGTGGTCTTTGCCCAGAACGAGGTAGACCAGCGGCAGGGAAACCGCCGCGATCACGACGGCGGAGAAATTGGTCCCGCGGGACAGAGCGTGCAGCAGCTGCTTCTGGTCCGCGTTTTCTTTTGTGCGGACGAAGAAGGTGCCGATCACCGAGCAGATCACGCCGATGGCGGCGATGAGCATGGGCAGCGCCATGGTGCGCAGCGAATCAAGGGAGGGACCCACCGCCCTTGCGGCGGAAACGCCCAGCGCGCAGGCGGAGATGACGGAGCCCACGTAGGATTCATAGAGGTCCGCGCCCATGCCGGCCACGTCGCCCACGTTGTCGCCCACGTTATCCGCAATGACGGCGGGGTTGCGGGGATCATCCTCCGGGATGCCCACCTCCACCTTGCCGACGAGGTCAGCGCCCACGTCGGCGGCCTTGGTGAACACGCCGCCGCCCACACGGGCGAACAGCGCCATGGAGGAGGCCCCCATGCCGAAGGTGAGCATGGCGCCGGTGATATCCTCCGGCGGGAGTTTGAACACGAATTTCAGCAGGGCGAACCAGATGGAGATATCCAGCAATCCCAGGCCCACCACGGTGAAGCCCATGACGCTGCCGGCGGAAAACGCCACCCGCAGGCCCTTGTTGAGGCCCTCCTGACAGGCGTTGGCGGTGCGGGCGTTGGAGAGGGTGGCGATCTTCATGCCGATGAAGCCGGAAAGCCCCGAGAAGAAGCCGCCGGTGAGGAAGGCGAAGGGCACGTAGGGGGTCAGGAGCCTGAGCAGCGCCATGACGGACAGGATCACGAACATGGCGGCAAAGAAGATGCCCACAATGCGGTACTGCCGCTTGAGATAGGCGTCGGCGCCGCTGCGGATGGCGGCGGAGAGCTTTTGCATCCGCTCCGTCCCCTCCGGGAATTTCAGTACCTTGCGCGCCGTGAGGGCGGCAAACACGATCGCCAGCAGGGAACCGGCGAAGGTCATGATCAGCATCAACAGTTCCATGTGATTTCTCCGTTTTCAGGGTATTTTTATTATAATAACATAATTTGCCACATCCGTCAAATCCTATTTAAAAAATAAAGGCCGCCGGGCGCTTTGATCGGCCAAAAATCCCGACGGCCTCTTTCTGTTTTCGGTTCCGCGCCGCCCTTTCTACCTGGGCAGACGCCTGCGGCGATTGAGGTTTACCATTTGGAGGCGTCCTCCAGCCCCACGGAGGCCCGCAGGATCAGCCGCGCGTCGGCGGAGGAGATCTTCCCGTCCTTATCCACGTTGGCCGCGATATACGGCTTGCTGCCGGGAGCGTAGCCTTCCAGACCGACGGACGCCCGCAGCGCCAGCCGCGCGTCGGCAGACTCGATTTTGCCGTTCAGGTCCACGTCGCCCAGCATCACGGTTTCGGCGGCGGGCTTGCTTTTATACGTGGCCTTCAGCTTCACGTCGGAAGCGGGCATGGTGAACGACAGGGTCGCCTTGGTGAGATCGGCCGAACCCACGCTGCCGCTTTCCACGGCCCACTTGTCGAAGGTCTTGCCCGCGGGGGCCGCGTCGGCGACGACCTTCACGGTCTCGCCCTTCTTGGCCTTTTCCGGCGTCGCCTTGCCGTTCGTTGCGGTGATCGTATAGGTCAGGTCTTTATACGTCGCCTTCAGCTTCACGTCGGAAGCGGGCATGGTGAACGACAGGGTCGCCTTGGTGAGATCGGCCGAACCCACGCTGCCGCTTTCCACGGCCCACTTGTCGAAGGTCTTGCCCGCGGGGGCCGCGTCGGCGACGACCTTCACGGTCTCGCCCTTCTTGGCCTTTTCCGGCGTCGCCTTGCCGTTCGTTGCGGTGATCGTATAGGTCAGGTCTTTATACGTCGCCTTCAGCTTCACGTCGGAAGCGGGCATGACGAAGGAGATCGTCGCTGCGGACAGGTCGACGACGGTGATCCCGCCGCTTTCCACGACCCACTTGTCAAAGGCCTTGCCCGCGGGGGCCGCGTCGGCGGTCACGGTGACGATCGCCCCTTCCGGCGCGTTCGCCATGGAGGGCTTACCCCCCGTCGCCGTCACGGCGTAGGTCTTCACGGAGGGAATGGTATAGTCAAACGCGCACTGGTAGGAACGGGGACCGGTGGACAGGAATTTTACCGTACCGCCGGTGTAGGCCGCGATGCATTCCAGGCCGTTCCACACGGCCGTGGCGCCGGAGGCCAGCCTGCAGTTTTCCGCCAGCGTGAAGCTGAAGGTCACCCGCAGCGTATCGCCGGGGGCCGCCTTCGTCACGGGGACGTTGTTCTTCAGATAGGCGACGCCGTCAACGGTGACGTTGGCGTCGGAGCAGTCGGCCGCCGGATCCAGCGCGGCGGAGCCGTCCGGGAAATCCAGCTTGGTGAACTCGAATGCGGAGATCTCGACCTCGTCGGCGGTCAGCGGGAACCGGTAGACGATCTGCGCCGTCTTTCCGCCGCTGCCCACCGTGATGGCGGCCTTTTCGCCGTTGACGTAGGCGACGGTGTTCTTATCGAAGCAGCGGGGATTGCCCGTATACTCGGCGTTCTGATAGTCGTCGGTTTTGACGTTGATGACGATGTTGTATTCCCGGTGCCCCTCAAAGACGCTGTGCGCGGGATACCATTCGGAGCTGACGACGGGAGGCGCGATCTGACGGTACCGGTCCTTGATGCCGCCGGTGGGAACGTAATCGGGATCTGACCGGTAGACGGCCGTCGCCGGGGTCTCGCCGGTCACGGGGGCGGTCACGTAGTATTTCACCGTTTCATAGGGCAGGCCGCCCTCCGGCACGGCGACCCGGTACTCGAAATCAAGGTACACCGTCTTTTTATCCGCGGAGAGGGTGGTATTGATGAGCTTCGCGCCCTCCAGCAGGGCGGTCACGTCCTCCGCGAAGACGTATCCGTCCTTTGCCTCCAGCCGCAGGGAGATCTGGGCGTTGTCCCCGGCGTCAAAGGAATCCAGCAGTTTGCCGAACATTTTGCAGGAATAGCCGGTCACGCTGACGTGGGGCGTGCTCACCGTCGCCGTGGTGGGCGTGGGCTGCTTGTGCACGGGCAGCGCGTCCGTATTGACCTTCACCACGCTGATCCGGTTGGCGTTTTCATATTTCACCACGTCGGTATACAGCGTGGTATCGGCGCCGTTCTTTTTGCCCGTGATCGCGCAGCGGAAATAGCGGAGCGTCACGGAGGGTTCAGAAGCGAAATTGTAGCGGAGGGACTTCGTCTTCGCCCCGGTGATGGGGGTGGAACTCATGGAGGTTTTATCCGTCACGTTCGTCCAGCCGGTCTTGCCGTCGCCTGACATCTGCCATTGATACCCGCTGACGGGACCCTCGGCCTCCACGTCAAAACGGGCGTTCTGATTGGAGGGGGAGCCGTCGAAGTTGACGGGCTGCTTCGTGATGACGGTATCCGGCACGGGGATCAGATACCGCAGCAGGATCCCGTTCGCCAGGGTGCTGTTTTCGGCAAAATCCACGCCGTAGCTGTACCGGTTCGCGAGGGCAGGCTGCAGAAAGCTGAGATAACCCAACGTGATCTCGGGCATGCGGATGGTGCCCCAGGGGACCAGCGACACGTGGGCGGCGTACTTCACGCCGTATTCCGCCTTCTGGCCGGTCACGTCGTTTCCGTTTTCATCCTCCCAGGACACGGAGGCGTCGAAGCAGTAGCCGCTGACCCGGTCCGGGAAGACGTACCCTGCCGTCACCGGAAAGCGCAGGTTCTTGCCGAGGCTGTCGGTATCCGCCGGGTTCTGCTGAAAGACGCAGTTTTCGGCCCGCACGTAATAATACTCGGTATCGCCGATGTAGGTCCGGAAGCGGGGATCGGTCTCGCAGCCGAACTTTTCATAGGAATAGGCGCCGCCGTAGTGATAGCCGTTGGTGATCTTCATATACGCGACGCCGACAAAATGCTCGTCGTATTCCAGTCCCCAGAACGCCCGTGCGCTTCTGTTTTTCGCGCCCTTGGCGTTGTAATCGACTTTGAAATACGCGGTGCCGGTCAGGGTGACGCCCTCCTCCGGATGGGCGTTCTCATATCTTGATTCGTAGTTGTAGTAGAAATTCGCGCTGCCGATCGTCAGATGTCCGCACGCGGGATAGACGATTTTGGAGGAGGCTTGATTGGTCACCAGATTGAAATTGACGTGTACCGACAGCCGGTAAGAGGACATGCCGCCGACGGTGATCTCGTCGCCGTACAGGGCGTAGTAATCCGCGTCCGGGTAGGTGCCGCTGAAGCTGCCGTTGATGATCAGATCCGCGTCGCTCGCGCCCGCGTAGATCATCATGCTTCCGTTGGTACCCAGCGCGCTGTAAACCTTGGTGCCGTAGTATTTGTTGACCGTCAGGGTGTTTTTACCGGCGATGCCGACGTAAACGGTCCATTTTTTGCCGGGCGTCTGAACGAAAATCGAATTCCCGGTATAGTTTTTCAGCTTGAGTGTAACGGTCTGCTTCCCGCTGTCGACGCTGGCCGTCACGCCGGAAGGAAGATTGGAGAAATTGTCTTTCGTATAAACCGCCGCGCCGTTCTGATAGAGGACGACGGCGACCGTATCTGCCGCCGCGGCGCCGACCGCCAGCGGCAAAGCCGCCGACAACGCCAGCGCAAGGGCAAGCAGCAATGCCAATGCGTTTCGTTTCATATCGGATACCTCCTTGCAGTCATCCACGTATCGCAGAGGATACGTTCAGTCAGATTATACCATATTAGAAACAAAAACGCAACTATTTTATCTAAAATGCTGCACGGATCGACTGGTTTTGACCGAAATCATCACAAAAACCGCCCGGTCAGGCTGTCGGGGCAGGCTTTGATCCGCTCCGGCGTGCCGCAGGCCACCACGCGGCCGCCCTCTTCGCCCCCGCCGGGGCCCATGTCGATGAGGTAGTCGGCGCTGCGGATCACGTCCAGGTCGTGCTCGATCACGATCACGGTGGCCCCGTCGGCGATCAGCGTTTCAAACACGCCCAGCAGCGTTTTCACGTCCAGCGGGTGCAGGCCGATGGTGGGCTCGTCAAAGACGAAGACGGAGTCTGCCTGGCCCCGTCCCATCTCCCAGGCCAGCTTCAGCCGCTGGGCCTCGCCGCCGGAAAGGCCCGGGGTCTCCTCCCCCAGCGTCAGGTACCCGAGGCCGAGGCTTTGCAGCACCCGCAGCCGGGGGCAGACGTTTTTCATGTCCCGGCAGAACTCCGCCGCCGTGTTCACGTCCATGGCCATCAGCTCCGGAAGGGAGCGGGTCTCCCCCGCCTTGTTGGTATAGCCGACGGTGTAGGCCGCCCTGGCGTAGCGGGAGCCCCGGCACTCGGGGCAGGGGATGTCCACGTCCGGCAGAAACTGCACGTCCAGGCTGATGGAGCCGGTGCCGTCGCAGACGGGGCAGCGCAGAGACCCGGTGTTGTAGGAGAAATCCCCCGCCTTATAGCCCGCCTGCTTCGCCTGCGCCGTGCGGGCGAAGAGCTTGCGCAGCTCGTCGTGGACCCCGGCGTAGGTGGCCACGGTGGAGCGGATGTTGATGCCGATGGGCGTGGCGTCGATCAGCTTGATATGGGCGACGCCCTCCGCTTCCACAGACCGCACGTGTTCGGGGAGCTTCTGCCCTTTTGTTATCGCGGACAGGGCGGGGACACGGCTTTCCAGCACCATGGTGGTCTTGCCGGAGCCGGAAACGCCGGTCACCACCGTCAGCCGCCCC
>CAMVNL010000167.1 GCA_947168785.1 uncultured Clostridia bacterium
CGAGATTGATACGTGTGACTGGAGTTCAGACGTGTGCTCTTCCGATCTGTGCTGCAATACATCGCGCCGATCCTCGTCTTCCTCTTCTCCGTGGTCTTTCAGAAGCGGCGGCCGCAGCTGTATGAGACGCTGATCGTGCTGGCGGTGTTCGGCGGCTGCGTGCTGTCCTTTTCCGACAAACTGGACGGCGGTCACCTCCTCGGTAACCTGCTGGGGCTCCTCTCCGGCTTCGCGCTGGCGGGGCAGATCATCATTTTCAGCGACCCGCGGGCGGATTCCAACGAGGGCATGTATTTCAGCAACATCCTCAGCTTCCTCACCTGCGCGCCCTTCCTGTTTTTCGATAAGGCCCTCGCCTTTTCGCCGCAGATCGTCATGTGGGTGCTGATCCTCGGCGTGTTCCAGTACGGCCTCGCCAATATCTGCTACGCCCGGGGCTGCCATAAGATCGACCAGATCGAGACCTCCCTGCTGCTGACGCTGGAACCCATCTTCAACCCCATTCCCGTGTGGCTGGTCACCGGTGAAAAAATGGGGCCGAGGGCGCTGGCGGGATTCTTCATCGTCATCGCCGCCGTCACCCTCTACGGCCTGCTGCCGCTGCTGGAAAAGAAAAGACAACAACCGAAAGAACAGACGACATGAAACACACCGTAATGGGCATCCTTGCCCACGTGGACGCGGGCAAGACTACCTTCGCCGAGGCGCTGCTCTACCAGACAGGCGCCATCCGCAAGGCGGGCCGCGTGGACGACAAAAATACGCTGCTGGACAGCCATATTTTAGAAAAAGAACGCGGCATCACGATCTTTGCCAGCCAGGCGGAGATCGGGTACCGCGATTTGTCCGTGACGCTGCTGGATACGCCCGGCCACGTGGATTTTTCCGCCGAGACCGAGCGCATTTTACAGGTGCTGGATTACGCCGTGCTGGTGATCAGCGGGCTGGACGGGGTCCAGTCCCACACCCGCACCCTCTGGAATCTGCTGCGGATCTACCGGATCCCCACATTCCTTTTCGTCACGAAGATGGATTTCGCCCGCAGGACCCCGGCGGCGCTGATGGCGGATATCCGGTCGGAGCTGTCGGACAACTGCCTTGATTTTTCGGAGAGAAACGCGGACCTGCCGGAAGAATTGGCCCAATGCTCCGAAGAAGCGCTGGACCGCTTCCTGGAAAACGGAGCGGTCCCCGACGACGTCATTTCCCGCATGGTACAAAGCAGACAGATCTTCCCCTGCCTTTTCGGCTCCGGTCTGAAATTGACCGGCGTGGAGGCGTTTTTACAGCTCCTGGACCGGCTCGTGCTGCCCGCCCCCGCGTCAGATGCCTTCGGCGCGAAGGTGTTCAAGATCACCCACGACCAGAGCGGGGCAAAGCTGACCCATCTGAAGGTGACCGGCGGAACGCTGCGGGTGCGGGACGCCGTCAACACCGGCGGTCAGGAGGAAAAGATCACTCAACTCCGCCGCTATAACGGCGCAAAATATACCGTCGCCGAAGCCGTCGGACCGGGCGAGATCTGCGCCGTGACCGGGCTGGATCACAGCGTCAACGGCATGGGCCTGGGCAAAGAGGCGCCGTCGCTGGAACCGGTGCTGGAGCCGGTCATGAGCTACCGGCTCACATTTCCCGAGGGGACGGACGTGAAGGCCGCCTACGAAAAGCTGAAAGAGCTGGAGGAGGAGGACCCGCTGCTGAAGATCACCTGGAACGCCTTTTTGCAGGAGATCCACGTGGGGCTGATGGGCGAAGTACAGGCGGAGATCCTGAAAAGCATCGCCTCCGACAGATATGACCTGGACCTGACCGTGGACGGGGGCCGGGTCATGTATAAAGAGACCATCAAGGAGCCGGTAGAGGGCGTTGGCCACTATGAGCCCCTGCGCCACTACGCGGAGGTCCATCTGCTGCTGGAACCCCTGCCCCGGGGCGCCGGGCTGCTGTTCGATACGGCGGTGAAGGAGGACCTGCTGGACCGGAACTGGCAGCGGCTTATCATGATGCACCTGACGGAGAAAGAGCACCTGGGCGTGCTGACGGGCTCCCCCATCACCGATATGAAGATCACGCTGGCGGCGGGACTGGCCCACCTGAAGCATACGGAGGGCGGCGACTTCCGGCAGGCCACCTACCGGGCGGTCCGGCAGGGACTGATGCAGGCCGAAAGCGTGTTGCTGGAACCCTGGTACGCCTTTACTTTGGAGGTCCCTTCCCCACAAGTGGGCAGGGCCATCAACGATATCAGAAGCATGCACGGCGAATTTGAATCGCCGGACCTGCTGGGCGAGAGCGCCGTGATCACAGGCAAAGCTCCCGTGACGGAGATGAACGGCTACGCGGCGACGGTCGCCTCCTATACCTCCGGGCGAGGACGGCTCACCATGACGCTGGCGGGATACTATGAATGTCACGACGAAACGGCGGCGGCATCTTTCCGGTATGACCCGGAAGCGGATCTGGACAACACGCCGGATTCCGTCTTCTGCGCCCACGGCGGCGGCTTCACCGTCAAGTGGAACGAGGTGCCCCAGTATATGCATCTGGAAAGCTGCCTGAAAAAAGAACGTCCCTACGCCCCGGCCGTCAACCGAAGGAACCTGCACATTGACGACAAGGAGTTAGAGGCGATCATGGAGCGGGAGTTCGGCAAGCCAAAATACGAGATGCGCCGACCAGCGAAAAAGGAAGCAGACCCGGTAAAAGACGACCCGGTGGAGACCGAGATCCGTCAGGAGACCGTCATCGTGGACGGCTACAACGTGATCTTCTCCTGGGACGACCTGAAAAAGGCCGCGCTGACAGACCCGGAGGCCGCCAGGAACGCCCTCATGCAGCGGCTGAGCAATTACAGCGCCTTCACGAAAAACAAGGTGGTGCTGGTATTCGACGCCTACCGGGTGGCGGGGAACCCCGGCAAAAAGTTCGACTACCACAACATCCACGTGGTCTACACCATGGAGCGGGAGCTGGCGGACGTCTATATTGAAAAGCTGGTGGCGGAAATCGGCAAAAAAGAGAAGGTCCGGGTGGTGACCTCCGATAACCTGATCCGGCTTTTCGCCGCCCGGTTCGGCGTGCTTCGGATGAGCGCCGCCGATTTCGGCGCGGAGATGGCAGGCGTTGAACGGCAGATCGAAGATTATATCGAAAATCTCGCCATTACAAATCCAAAAACGAAGTTCAGCGACAGCGCCGATCAAACAACCGATTGACCATCAACGGAAACGTACAAGGAACCCCGGAACTGAAAAGTCCGGGGTTCCTTTGATCTAAAAAAACTCTTACAAGTTTATTTTGCGCGGGTCAGCTTGATGGTTTTGATCTCAAAGGGCCGGAACGACAATTTCAACACGTTGTCGGAAATTGACAGTGCCGCCTTTTCATCCTCCAGCAGGTTGGTTTCCACCGCCTTTGCAACGGGCACGCCGAAGCTCACGTCCGTGGTCGTCTTACAGCCCTCGCACTCATACAGGCGCAGCACAAAGGCGTCGGTACCGTCCTCCGCCGGTTTGACGGCTTCCGCGATCACGTTTGGCGCGCCGATCTGCGCAATGGGGGCAACCTGCGCACGGCCCCTGACGGCAACCACCGGCACGTTCAGCGCATAGGCGGGATAGACAACGCTTTCGGCGGAGAAAGCGCCGCCGTGGGGCAGCAGCGAATAGGTCATCTCATGGACGCCCCGGTCCCCCGTCACGTCGGGATGGGAGCCGCCGCGATGGAGCGACAGCCGCAGGTTACAGCCCGAAAGCGCAATGCCGTATTTGCAGTCATTCAGCACAGCCACGCCGAAGCGGGGTTCGCTCACGTCGGTGAAGTTGCGGTTTGTCACCTCAAATTTTGCCGTTTCAAGGCTGTTGTTCTCGGTGGTGGGCCGCTCGATGGAGCCGTATTGAATCTCGCAGCGGGCAGTGGATGCGGCGATATCCAGGTCGAAACCGGCCTTCAGCAGGCGGTGGGGCGATTGCCAGTCCACAAGGGTATGGAAGTCCACCCGCGGGCTGTCGGCATAGCAGACCATATCCTGCACCGCCGTGGTGCCGCCGCCGATATCAAATTCACTGCGCAGACGGATCTCCACCGCGCCGTCGGTGACGACCGTGCGGCCCTTAAAGCCGTGAACGGGGCGGCACTTACCGATGGCGTCCCGCTCCAGATCCCAGTTGTCGTAGTTCAGCGGCACGTCCTCACCAAAGAGCAGCACGTTCAGCGGATCGCCCCCCGCCTTGCGCAGCTCTCTGCCGGAGGCAAGATCAATAAAGGAAGCGATATAACCGTCCTCATCAAAGACGATTTTCGCAAAAGGAGTGGTCAGGACGGTCCCGTCGTAGGTAAAGACGGACGCCGCCCGGGTGGGCGCTTCGGCAAGGGCGATCGTTTCGCCGCCGAAGCCTTCCAGCGTCACGCCGCCTACCGCCAGCAGGTCTCTGCCGCACACGTCCGTGTATCGCTGGGAAGGCAGATCCTTCGCATAGCCTTCAAAGGGAATCACCGCGGGATCGTGCCGCGCAAAGGAAAGGGTGTTGAACAGCGTCACGCCGTCCCCGCCGTCAGACAGGCTTGCGGCGTATTCACCGGCGGCTCTTTCATAGCTTGCCAGCAGCGCGTCCATCTCTTCGTTATATTTTTCATAGACCGGCGTGATGCAGGTGCCGGGGAGAATATCGTGGAACTGGTTTTTCAGCAGCGTTTTCAGCCAGCGGTCGCTGTCCGCGTGGCGGGGCTTACCGGCCAGCACGTTGAAATACTCCATGTTGCGCAGGGCGTATTCCGCCTTGCGGTTTTTGTGCTTGACGTCGTGCATCTGCGTCAGCGTGCCCCGGTGCAGCTCCAGATAAAGCTCGTCGTGATAGACGGGCAGGTCGTCCTTCTGCGCCTCAAGCTCGTGCATGAAATCGCTGATCGTCATGCTCTCCATCTCCGGCATGCCCTCCATCCGCGACGCCCGGAGGGAGCTTTCGATCATTCCGGGGGTGGGGCCGCCTCCCCCGTCGCCGTAACCGTAGGCCAGCAAGCGCAGGTCGGAGGCGTCCTTCAACGTCAGTTCTCTGACGCAGGCGGAGCCGTCCGCAACGTTTGGCCAGCAATGGGTACGGTTGAAGTGTGTCAGCACCTCGCTGCCGTCCAGCCCCTGCCAGACGAAGCTTTCAAAGGGGAATTTGTTCTGTTCGTTCCAGCTGATCTTGGTGGTATAAAAATACTTGACCTCACTCCCCTGCATGATCTGCGGAATGTTGGCGTTATAACCGAAGGTATCCGGCAGCCAGAAACTGTCGGCGGTGTAGCCGAAGTTTTCGCGGGTGAACTGCTGGCCTTTCAGGAATTGGCGAACCATCAGCTCGCCGGAGGTGATGTTGCAGTCGCATTCCACGTAGACGCCGCCGTTGGGCTCATAGCGCCCCTCCGCCACGCGGCGTTTCATCTCTTCAAAAATATCGGGATAATAGTCCTTCATCCACTCGCTGTGCAGGGCGGAGGACTGGATGAATTTATAGGAAGGATACTGTTCCATCAGCCGCAGGGCGTTGGCGTAGGTGCGGGCGCACTTGCGGATGGTCTCGCTGACAGGCCAAAGCCACGCCGTATCCATGTGGGAATGACCGATGATCCCCACCCGCCCGAACAAGCGGGAATTGCCGCCGTTAAAAAAGGGCCTTGTAATGGCAAGCGCTTTCCGCACGCCATCCATCACCGCCGCGTCGTCAGCGTCAACGGGATAGAGGGACAGTACGTCGTTGACTTTCATCAGCGCCTTTTTGGCCTTGGCGGACGCAAACTCGTCCTGGGGCAGATGATACGCCGCGCCAAGCAGTTCTTTCAGATCGAAAATCAGGGTAAAGATCTCTTCGTTGCGGGTGCAGATCTCCGCCCCCTG
>CAMVNL010000168.1 GCA_947168785.1 uncultured Clostridia bacterium
AAAAAGTGAAATCCGGGATGAACGGCACGTTTTGCCCGACGAACGGCAGGTTTTTACCTCTCCGTCATCATAATAATTCATGCAGCTTATCACGAAACGGAATTGACCCGCGTCTTGCGCCGGAGCAAAAAAAGGCGTATGATAAGAGTGTTTTGCAGAGAGGAAAGAAGTGAAAGATCATGCACATTGTTGACTGTCATTGCCACATTTACCCGGATAAGATCGCCGCGAAGGCCGTGGAGGGCATCGGCGCGTTTTACGACCTGCCCATGTCGTGTTTCGGCACCTTTGACGACGCCATGGCGCGCTACCGCAAAGCAGGAATCGACCGGGCGGTGGTTTTCTCCGTCGCCACCTCCGTGGCGCAGGTGGGATCCATCAACCGGTTTATCGCGGGCTTGGTGAAAAACAGCAACGGCGCGTTCACCGGGCTGGGCGCGCTCCATCCGGACAGCCCCACCCAAAAGGAAGACGTGGACGGGCTCGTCGCACTGGGATTGAAGGGGGTCAAGCTCCACCACGACGTGCAGGGCTTCCGGCTGGACGATCCCCGCTGCATGAGGATCTATGCGCTGCTGGAGGAAAGGGGCCTGCCTCTGCTGCTGCACACCGGCGACGTGCGTTACGACAACTCCAACCCCAACCGGCTGAAACCGATTTTAAAGGCGTTCCCGGACCTGACCGTCATCGGGGCCCACTTCGGCGGCTGGAGCCGCTGGGCGGATTCCGCCGAAGAGCTGGCGGGGTACCCCAATCTCTACGTGGACTGCTCCTCCTCCCTCTACGCCCTGACGCCGGAGACGGCGCGGGACATCGTGCGGGCCTACGGGGCGGACCGGGTGCTGTTCGGCACCGATTACCCCATGTGGGACCCCGCGGAGGAGCTGGAACGCTTCGCCCGCATGGGCCTCACGGAAGAGGAAACGGAGCGGATCCTCTGGAAAAACGCCGACCGGCTGTTCGGGCTGGGGCTGGCGGAAGATTAAAGCGTAAAAAGCGCCGGTTCCGCGGCAGAGAACGCGGAACCGGCGGTGGTTTAAAAAGGTCAATCCGGTAGCGCGGCACCTCAGTGCCGCTGTTTACCAAAGTACCATTCAGCAAACTGAAAAATCGGCCGAACCGTTTTATCACAGACAACTTCTTCTTTTCCGGTTAGCAAAAAAGGTTACTTGCGTCACGAGCGGCGCTGAGGTGCCGCGCTACCGCAAAACGTCTCGCAATACTCCCAATTTGCTATGGAAGGTATCACGCAAACTGACTGTTGAACAATTTTGTATAGAACCCGTTTTTCGCCAGCAGCTCTTCGTGGGTGCCCTGCTCGATGACGCGGCCCTTGTCCATGACGAGGATCCTGTCCGCGCCGAGGACGGTGGAAAGGCGGTGGGCCACGATAAAGCTGGTGCGGCCGGTCATCATCTCGTCGAAGGCTTTCTGAATGCGCAGCTCCGTGCGGGTGTCGATGGAGGAGGTGGCCTCGTCCAGGATCAGCATGGGCGGCAGGCACAGCATCACCCGGGTGATACACAGCAGCTGCTTCTGCCCTTCTGAAAGCGAGCCGCCGTCCTCGCCGATGACGGTGTCAAGGCCCTCCGGCAGACGCTTGATGAAGGACCAGGGGGGGGGGCGCCTTTGCGCCCCCCCCGGCTCCTCCTCCGGGGGGGCGGGCGGGGCGCAAGGGGTATTCTCCCGGGCCGTGCCCGGGGTCGGCCAGGTGTCCTGCAGCACCATGCCGTAACCGGCGCGCAGGGCGCGGCGCTTCATCCGCCGGATATCCACGCCGTCAACCGCGATCGTCCCTTTATCCACGTCGTAAAAGCGCATCAGCAGGTTGATAAAGGTGGTCTTGCCGCAGCCCGTGGGCCCCACGATGGCGATCTTCTGCCCCGGCTTCACGGAGAGGTTGAAATCCTCGATCAGTTTTTTTGATTTGTCGTAGGAGAAGCACACCTCGCTGATCTCCACGTTCCCGGCGACGGTCTCCGGTTCCAGCGCGCCGTCCGGCGCTTCGTCGGCGGCGTCCAGCACCTCGAACACCTTGGCGGCGCAGGCGAGGGCGTTCTGCAGCTCCGCCGCCACGCCGGAGATCTCGTTGAAGGGCTTGGTGTATTTATCCGCGTAGCTGAGCATGGCGGTCAGCATGCCCACGGTAAAGGCCCCGCCGGTGGTAATGGCGGCAAAGGCCCCCGCGAAAGCCACCGCCGCGTAAACCAGCGAGTTGACGAAGCGGGTGACGGGGTTGGTGATGGAGGACCAGAAGATGGCCTTCAGCGAGACGGCCTTCAGGCTTTCGTTCAGCGAATCGAATTTTTGGAGATAACTGCCCTGCCGGTGGAAGGCCCGCAGGGTTTTCAAATTGCCCGCCGTCTCGTTCAGCAGGGCGGTCTGTTCCGCCCGCACGGAGGACTGGTCCCGGAAAAAGCCGTAGGTGCGCCCGGCAATCAGCTTGGCGGCAAACAGCGACAGGGGGGTGAGCACCACCACCGCCGCGGTGATGAGAGGGCTCATGCGCAGCATGAAGATCAGCGTCCCCGCGATGGTCAGCACGCCGGAAAACAGCTGCGTCGCGCCCATCAGCAGGCCGTCCGCGAACCGGTCCAGATCCGCCGACATGCGGCTGACCGTCTCCCCGGTGGGGTGGGAATCCAGATAGGCCAGCGGCAGCGTATTCAGCTTGCCGTAGAGGTCGTCCCGCAGTTGCTGCACAGTGCGGCAGGTCATGCGGTTGTTGAGACTCCCCGTCAGCCAGGAGGCGACGGCGCACAGGGCGGTGAGCGCCGCCGTGCGGAACAGCGTCGCGTCGATGGCGTCCATGCCGTCTTTGACGGCGGCCACGATGCCGTCGATGGCCCGGCCGAACAGCAGGGGCGTATAGAGGGTAAAGAAGACCTCCGCCGCCGCGAACAACAGCGACAGGGCAACCAATAATTTATACTGTGAAACGGCTTTCAGGCAGCGTTTCAGGGTGCCTTTGGGGGCTTTGTGTTTCATGTTTTCTATTTGTAGCGCGGCACCTCAGTGCCGCTCCTGGCAAAGGTTACTTGATTTGTTTATTATTCGGAAGTGATGACAGATAGGAAATGTTCAAACAGTTGTTTGTGCGAAAAGCGGCACTGAGGTGCCGCGCTACGATGTGATCCCCTGCGATTCACAGATCTCCCGGTAGGCGGGGCAGGCTGTCAGCAGCTCTTCGTGCGTTCCGATCCCGGCGATTTTGCCGTCCTCCGCCACGAGGATGCGGTCGCAGCCCTTCACCGAGCTGACCCGCTGGGAGACGGTGAACACCGTGGGCTGTTCCGACAGCTCCGACAGAGCTTTGCGCAGCCTTGATTCGGTGGCAAGGTCCAGCGCGGAGGCCGCGTCGTCCAAAATCAGGATGGGGGCCTTCTTCACCAGCGCCCGCGCCACGGTGAGCCGCTGCTTCTGCCCGCCGGAGAAATTCCTGCCGTTTTCCTCCACCGGCTCGTCCAGTCCGCCGGATTTGGCGGCGATCACGTCCGCCGCCTGGGCCGCCCGGGCCGCCGCCGTCAGGTCGTCGTCAGAGGCTTCGTCGTTGCCCCACAGCAGGTTCTCCCGGATGGTACCGCGGAACAGCGTCGCCTTCTGGGGCGTTACCGCCACCAGCCGGTTCAGCGTTTCCTCGCTGTATTCCTTCACGTCGTGGCCGAATAGCTTCACCGCCCCCTGCGTCGTATCGAAGAAGCGGGGGATCAGGTTGACGAGCGTCGTTTTGCCGGAGCCGGTGGCGCCGATCACGCCGATGCGCTCGCCCTGTCCTACGGTCAGGCTGACCCCTTCCAGCGAGCTTTCCTGCGCGCCGGGATAGGTGAACCCGGCGTTTTTCAGTTCCACCGCCGGGGCGTTTTTGTCGGGCAGGGCGCTCTGCTCCGGGTAGGCCATGGAGGGAGCGGTCTCCAGCACCTTCGCCACACGGGTGGCGCAGGCGATGGACTTGGTGATGGTGACGATGAGGTTTGCCAGCTTGATGAGCTCCACTAAAATGCGGGTCATATAATTATACTGGGCCACCACCTCGCCCTGGGTCATGGCGCCTCCGCTCACCCGCAGCGCCCCCGCGTGGATCAGCACGATGATGGCCACGTTCACCAGCACATAGGTCATGGGGTTAATGAGGGCGGAGACGTTGCCCGCCCGGATGGAAGCGGCGGTGAAGAGGCCGTTTTTCTCCCGGAATTTCCGCGCTTCCGTCTGCTCCCGCCCGAAGGCCCGGATCACCCGTACGCCGTTCAGCGCGCTGCGCTGGGAGACGATCAGGCCGTCCATGCCCTCCCGCACCTTGTTATACAGGGGGATGGAGACCGCCATCACCGCCGCCACCACGAGGAACAGCGCCGGGATCACCGCCGCGAAGGTCAGGGCGGTGGCCCCGTCCACGGCGAAAGCGGCGATCATGGCCCCGAACACCGCAAAGGGAGAGCGCAGCAGCAGCCGCAGCGTCAGGTTGATACCGTTCTGGATCTGGTCCACGTCACCCGTCAGACGGGAGATCAACGTGGAAGCGCCGAAGGCGTCGTGGTCTGCGTAAGAAAAGTGCAGCGTGTGCGCCAGCAGGTCGCGCCGCAGCGCCGCCGAAGCCCCCACCGCCGCTTTGGCGGCGAAGTACTGCGCCGTGACGGAAACGCCCAGCCCCACGAAGGCGATCAGCGCCAAAAGGCCGCACATTTTCGCAATGTACGGCTTGTCCGCCCCGGCGATGCCCACGTCGATAATATTTCTCACGATGACGGGCACCAGCAGCTCCAGCAGCGCCTCCAGCATTTTGAACAGCGGCGCGAGGAAGGTTTCTTTTTTGTATCCGTTGAGGTATTTCAAAATCCGTTTCATGCCGTTATTGTAACAGAGGCGGCAGCGTTTGTAAAGCGGAAAAAACGGTTGACTCTCCGACGGAAATATGGTATAGTAACAGTATCTTATCAAGAGTGCGTGAGGGAGCAAGCCCGTTGACCGCACAGCAACCTGCCCGGTGGGTAAGGTGCTAACGCTTGACCGATGGGATGACGATTGTTTCACTGTGCCCTGTCCCGTCGGTGCCGATGGGATTTTTTCATATCTCTGTGCGCTTTTGGTGAGAAATCCATTCACAAAGAGGTATGAAACATGCAACGAACCATTGAACAACTGTCACGCAAGCAAGGCAGGGTCTACGTGTACCTGACAGACGCCGCCGTCGGCGCCGCGTTTTTGCGGCAGGCGGAGGCCGAAGGCTTCACCTTTACGGACGGCGAACGGGCGACGGCGCGGCACGCCTCGGAGATCATGGCGGTGAACCGCGACCGCACGCTGAATTACGTGGGGACCAACGGGCGGATCGCCTTCGGCTCCGGCATAAAAACCGCAGGCGGCGAGAGGCTGCTGCGGGTGGACTACGCACAATACGCCGCGGGGGAGGCAGCGTTTCTGCTCTGACCCGGCCGCGGCGACATGAGGAGGACGACAAATGGAATACGGCTTTTCGATCCTGATGTTCTGCTTTGCCGGCGCGCTGCTGCTCTACGCCGGGCTGCTGGCTGCGGAAAAACGGCGGCCGGATCTGCTGATTCCCCGGCGGGTTTCCGTTTCGAAATCGGAATTGACGGTGGCATACGCGCGCAGGCTGGCCAAGATCGTGGCCCTGTGCGCCCTTTCGCCCCTGCTGACCGGCCTCGTGGGGCTGACAGGCTACTATCTGATCGCCGGGATCGTCTTCGTCGTGACCCTCGCCGGGGCTATCTGGCTGGGGGTGAAACTCACCCGCGGACAGACGGAAGAGTGAAAAGTTGGGAGTTTGTCGAGCCGTCAGCTCGACAAAGAGTTGAAAGTTGAAAGTTAAAAGTTGAAATTCGGAAGCCCTGTCGGGC
>CAMVNL010000169.1 GCA_947168785.1 uncultured Clostridia bacterium
GCCATGGATTGGGAGAATCTCTACAATTATAAGCAGTACCTTCCCGACCGATATAAAAACGCCACCGAGAGCCAGCGGAAGGCCGGTCACGATGGCGGCGACTATTTCATTGTGGAAGATTTCATCAACGCGATCCGCACGGGAAAGCAGCCGGAGCTGGACGTCTACAAGGCCTGCGAATGGACGGCGGCCGGCCTGCTGTCGACCCTCTCCGTGACCAACAACGGCAAAACGCTGGAGGTGCCGCACTTCCGCCCCTCCATGCCGCTGGAAGAAAAGCGCGTGAAGCTCTGAGGTTTCCCTTTCGCAGATGACGGGATCATCTGATGTTTACGGCTCCTTTGACGGTTAGTCAGGGGAGCCTTCGTATTTGCTGAAATCGCAGTAAACCGGCGCGCCGCCGTTCTCGCGGGATCTGTCCGCGTTGAAGACGGTCAGGTGGCCCGCCACGGAGTTGTCGATGGCGGTGCAGGAGATGGACTGCTCTCCCGTCCGGATATACCGGACAAAATCGGCCGTCAGGGCGTCGTCCCCGCCGCCGTGACCCTCCGCCTCCGCTTCGCTGAGATCCACGGATTCGGTCCTGAAGCCGCTCTCTTCGTCCGCGTCGATGATCCTGACGGTGATGGCGTTGTCTTCAAACACGCCTTCCAGCTCGCCCTTCGTCCCGATGATATGGATGATCCGGGCGCTTCTGGCGCTGCCGCCGATCATGTTATGGGTACCGGTGGCGCCGTTTTCAAAGTTGACCAGCACGGACTGGTGATCCACCACGTTGTTGTCGCATTTATAGATGCACCGCCCGTAAGGGCTTTTCAGCAGCGAGTTCCAGCGGTCCTCGTCAGTCACGTTCTCCCCATGCTCAAGGTCTGCCCAGACGTAGCATTCCCAGCGGTTGGGGTGTTCGAAATACAGCTTTTTCGCGGAATAGCGGCAGGTGTCCGCCAGCGGGCAGTCCACCAGGCAGCGCGTTCCCGCGTCTTTCGGGGCGTTTTCGGGACGGAACTGGAAAATGCTGCCTGCGCTTGTGACGGTTTTCGGCCGCACGCTGCCCATCAGCCACATCATGATATCGATATCATGGCAGCTCTTCGCCAGCAGCATGGAGGTCTTGCACACGTCGGAATTGGCCCATTTCCCGCGGACGTAGGAGGTGGACAGATGGTGATAGCTGACGTGCTCCGCCATCTGGATATTGATGATATCGCCCAGTTCGCCGGAGAGGATGCGACGTTTGACGGCCCGGTAGAAGGGCGTATAGCGCAGCACGTGGCAGATCATGACCTTGCTGCCGTTGGCATGGATCACCGCCAGCAGCTTCTGCATCTCCTCCTCGCTGACGGCGAAGGGCTTTTCCAGCAGCATATCGTAGCCCTTTTCCAGCAGCGGAACGGACGTTTCAAAGTGCTGGTGGTCCATGGTGCCGTTGATGACCGCGTCCGCAAATTTTGGGCGCTGCGCCAGCTCCTGCGCGGAGGCAAAGCAGTTTTCCGCGGGAAAGCCATACCGCTTCATGGCCATCTCACGTCGTTCCGCCATGGGGTCGGCGATGCCGACGATTTTCAGTTCATCCGGATGCTTGAGGGAATAATCCCCGTAGATAATTGCCCGGTGGCCGCCGCCGACGATTACGGCGGTTACGGGCTCAGTCTGTGCCATTGTCTTTCTCCTCCATGTGGTTGATCGCCGTGTCCGCCAGCAGGCGGTCCGCTTTTTGCTTCATTCTGATAAAGCCGGAAATGATATTGGAAGCCGTCTTTTTTCCGGCGGAAACCGATTCCTCATAATGCAGCGGGGTGAACATGCTGCCGAAATCGTTGTCGGGAATGATATAGCCGATAAAGTCGTTGCATAAGCCGATCACGGCAAGGTCCCCGCCGAAAAGTTCCTTCAGCGGCGGATAGTTCCATTCGGTCCCGTCGCTGCTTTCCCAGCCTTCCGACGCGCCGCCGACGGCCAGTTCCGGCATCAGCTCGCCGGGTACCATGGCGATGGTTAGGTCAGCGCCAAGCTTCGCAAAGCCGATCTCGGTGGGGAAGTACAGCTCCCGCTCGTCGGAATCCACGAAGCGGTCGTTCTTCATGGTCACGCGCGTCAGATTGTTGCTGACCAGCTTCAGCTTTGCCGCCAGCTCCAATATTTTGTTGCCCGCCGGCAGAAACACCTCGCTGAGCATGACGTTGATCAAGGGCTCGATCTCGCGGAACTCGGCAGCCTCCGTTGTTGCAACGAAATCGCCGATCGCTTCGCCGTAGGCTTTGATGCCCTCGGGATTGGTGAGTCCCTCAGGGATATGCTTGCCCCGGTCTGCGGCGACGGCGCATTCAGCGCCTTGGAAAAAGAGGGCGTCCGTACCGAGCGTTTCCAGCCGCGTACACATGAATTTCGGAAAATCGCAGACTACCTCCCGCTGTTTCGGTCCGTAACAGGTGGGGTGCGCCGCCATCAGTACGGCGGTTACCGGCGTGCTGCCGTCGTCCGGCTCAAATTTCAGCACCGTCATGGTGTGGTCGGTGACGTAGGGCGGCCGTTTATCGTAGACGAAATCGGAGATATCTTTCCTGGCGTAACGCAGCTTGCCCGGGCGAAGATCGGCGACGGCCTCCCGGATCGCCTGCGCCGCCTGTTCCGTCAGATACTGCATAAAGGGGGCGTTTTTCCCCGAGACGATCTCCTCCGGCTTTCCTTTGGCAACGGCCTTTTTGTTGGCGGCGGTCGCTTTGAGCAGGTCGCCCCAAAGCCCTACCGTATCCACGCCGGAATGGCAGTGGGTGGCGCTGATATTGACCGAAAGGATGTTCTTTTCCGCGATCAGGTCAGACAGTTCCAGTCTGATCTTACGGATATCCGCGCCGGAAAGGCCGATGCAGTCGATCACGGCGAAGACGTGAAGCCCTCTGCCCGAATTGTCGTCGATCGCGACCGCCCGGACCATCTGCTCGTCGATCACTCCGTTGACCTTGTTGGGCGGAAACGCCAGATAGCCGCCCAGGTACAGGTCGCCCTCGACCTTTTCCGGCATCACGCTGCGCTTGGCGTAACCAACAGACCAGCATGCGCCTTTTTTCGGCGCGTCAAGAAACCAGCCGTTTCCCTCCATAAAGCCGCTGTTATCGTAGCGGTTGAGAAAGGGGATCCCCTTGTCGGAGACGCCGTCCGCCAGCTTGCCGACGACCTTCTGCACAGCGGCGTCGCCTTTTTCCATCAGCCCCATGCGGTTGTCGGGGGCGGACAGGTAACGCCTGATTTTGTCCTTTGCCGTCAGCGCGGCAAAGGTTCCGGCGGCAGCCGAAAGGGCAGTGGCGATAAAACGTTTTTTATTCATCATCAACAATCCTTATCCGTTGATTTCGTGATCCTGAATTCCGCTATTTCAAATCCGCTGCGCGGTTCCGTGATCAGCAATTCCGCGCAGCCGTTTTCGATATATTCCTTCGGCAGGGGATATCGCACGGCGATAAATCCCTCCGGCATCATGTCTTTAGTGAAGCGTTCGTCCGTCACTCCGCCGAACTGCGCGCCCTGCCACAGTACGTGCCCGTTGACGGATACGGTATGGTCGCGCGTTTCGGCGTCGGGCGTGTTTTTGTAAGTGACCGTCAGCACGTAGTCGCAATCGGCCGTCAGGCCGCCGGTCTTCGCCCGGAAGGAAACGTGGTCGTAGAGCTTTTGCAGGCATACGGGCAGCGAACCGTCGTTGACGTTGGGCCTGTCGCCCTGAAAATCCATATAAAACTCCGGCTCCTGGGTTACGCCCGTCTGCAGCAGCCCGTGCAGCGCGACGGAGTAATAGACCTCGTCCCGGTCCACGTCGTTCCGGTGGATGCATCGCCGCAGGAAAGCGGCGGCCTCCGCTTCCGTCAAGCCCGCAGCCGCCTCAAACCGGTTCAGCAGCCAGGGCAGGTCTGTCACGGGCAGGTCGATGATGTTGAGGATGGCGCCGCGCTCCCAGCCGGAGGCGTGGTATTTTTCGGTTGACAGCTGCAGGCCGATCATCCGGAACAGCGATTCCGCCAGCGCGTCGATTTCTCTCCGCAGGGACGTGACCGTATCCGGCGGCGGCGATTGCAGCGTTTCTTTTGCCATCGCCAATCGGCCGGCGTCGATCTGCCGCTTTGCCTGCCGCAGCAGTTCGTTTTCAAACAGGATCTTCCGCCGCACAAACGCGTCGCAGACGGCGCGGAAGAGCAGGGAAAGGAAGCGCCAATTGCCTCTGAGCGCGGGGGTCTCCGTTGCCAGCTCCCGCAGCAAGCGGAGCGTCCCCTCGATCTGAGGATTGTTTTCGGGGCTGCCTTCCCAGTTCTTTTCCAGCCCGAAGATCGCGTCCGCCGCTTTTTGGACGTCCGCGCCGGGGAAGAACAGCCGCGCGTAGTCTTCAAGGATCTCCCGCACCGGGGTCTCCGGCGCGAAGTCCAGCGCGCTCCATACCGCCTTGTTGACGTCGTCGTTGATCCCCTCGGAATAGCTGACGGAACCGATCAGATAGGGGGCCGTCAGGCGGTGCAGCGCGGCGTATTCGGTGGGGCGGGGGTTGACGCTCTCCCTTCCGTTGACCGTTGAGAGGGCGTAATGCCAGTCGTCCCGTTCAAAGTGGACCGGGTATTCGCAGCGCAGGTTGTGGGTGATGTCGGGATAAAAGCGGATGGGGTAGCGCATGGGGACCTTTCGCCGAAGCGCTTCCAACCGGTAGGCGTGGTTCGGGCCGGTGATGATCCCGTCGATGCAATCCGGCTGTTTTTCCAGTTCTGCCACAAACCGCTCGCCCCAATCGGGAAAGTGATGCGGCTGCTGGGCGGAGGGCCACACGCCCGCCTTCGGGTGATAACGTTTGAGCAGGGGCTCAAACGCCTCCAGCCGGCGGAACAGCTCCTCCGGGGCAAGGTCGCCCGGGTCGCTTCCCGGCGGAAAGAAGAAGTCGATGCGGGGCGTTTTTTTGAAAACGGTCTCCCGGTTGGCGACGGCTTCGCTCAGATCCTTTTCGGCGTTCGGGTGCCAGAGGGATATATTGAGATCCAGCTCGTCCGCCTGGGCGGCGGTGGCGGCAAGAAAGTCCAGCTCGTCATATCGCATCAGCGCGTTGCGGTTCGAGACCCCTTTTTCATAGGGGATATGCTCCACCGTGTTGGCGCCGAAATACATCATATCCAGGTAATACCGCCGGAAGCCCTCCAGGTCCCACGCCTCGTAGGAATTCGCCGTGGGGCGGTAGCCCGTCTGGTGACCGCGGATGGATTTTGCCGGCGTATAATCGCCGGAGATATCTTCAATCAGGCGGTGTTCTTCCTCTTTGAAAACGGATTTGCGGAGAAACATGCCGATCCCATAGAGAAAACCGCGGATCCCCTGGGCGGCAACCGTCAGCTCCCCCTCGCAAAGCCGCACTCGGAAGCTGTCGCGGTCGGTCAGCTCCTCCGATTCTGCAAATATGACGCGGGGCCGTGCGGAACCGCTGATCGAAGGCAGCCTTCCGGTTCTGGACCGGATTTCTCCCGCCAGGATCCGAGCCGCCTGCTGTTCCGCCGGGGTGGCGGCCTGTATGGACAGACCGGTAAAATCCAGATTCATAACAGCGCCCCCATTCTTATTTTCTATTATTATAAGTTGCGGTCATACGGATGTCAAGAAGCAGCCCGACAAAATCTTCCGGCGCAAGATATTCCGTAGGATCGTGTTTTCAACATATACAAATTGTGGTTGCCTGAACTGTTCAAAATTCCCAAAAATGATTTTTTGAAAAATTTTTTACTTTTTAGGATTGATTTTATGTGTTGCTTCCTGTATAATGCAAATGTAAAAGAATATATATTTCTCCGGAGGGAAACAAATATGAAAAAGATTCTTTCTGTGCTGAT
>CAMVNL010000170.1 GCA_947168785.1 uncultured Clostridia bacterium
CATCCGGTAGGGGACGAACGTGTCGTCCTCCCCGTGGATAAACAGCGTGGGCGTGACGGATCTTGCCACCGCGTCAACAGGGCTGCATTTTTTGAAATCCCATTTCAGGAAGAGCTTTGCGTAGAGATTGGCGGCGGGAAGGAAGGGATAGGTCGGCAGGTGGAGGATCTGACCGATCTGCTCGCTGAATTCCTCCCAGGCGGTGGTATAGCCGCAGTCCGCCACCGCGCATTTGACGTTGGGCGGCAGCGGTTCGCCGGTGACCAGCATGGTGGTGGCCGCGCCCATGGAGCAGCCGTGGACCAGGATCTCCGCCTCCGGATCGCAGGAAATGATATAGTTGATCCATTCAATCACGTCATAGCGTTCATAATAACCGAAGGTGGTGTGCAGGTGCCTGTCGCTGCGGTGCCCGCGCATATAGGGGAACAGCGTGTTGAACCCCTTCATGGCGTAATGATGCCCCTGCTTTGCCATGGTGCGGGGGCGGCTGGAATAGCCGTGTACGAGCACCGCCCATTTGTGAGAGGGCTCTTTGTTCCGGATGACCGCGGCGTGGATCTTCTCGTTTTTGCCGGTGATCAGCACCGTATCCCCATTGTAGGATGCGACGTACCAGTCGTCCGCCGCCTTATAGACGTCATTGGTGAGATAGCGGCGCAAATTGCCGGGATCGTTGAGGGGTTCTGCGGGACCGTGATTGAGATACAGCCTTCCCAGCACGCCTTCGCAAATGACCGCGCCGGAGGCAAAGAGCGCTCCCGCGCCGGCCGCTGCCGCGACGCCGAGGGCTTTGACAGCGTTCTTTCCGGATTGATTCATGGGTAACTTCCTTTCTGTGTTGTCTTAATGCGGTTCAAAGTGTTTCCAGTTTGACGGAGGCTCTCAGAATCCGTCTCGCGTCGGCGGAGGATACGCTCCCGTCGCCGTCCGTATCGGCCAGTAAAAACGAAATAGCGTTCAGCGTTTCAAGCCTCACGGAAGCCCGCAGCGCGAGCCTTGCGTCAGCCGGCGTCACGTTTCCGTCCATGTCTACGTCGCCGGAAAAATAAACTTCCTCCGGCGCTCCGCCGCCGCCCAGTGAAACGGTCGCCCCGCGGCAGGGAACGGCAGCGCTTTCCGTGACGGCGCCTGTCGGGCTTTGCGACAGGTACAGCGTTCGGATGGCAAGGCTGAAATCGGCGGCCCTGCCGGCGGCATTCTCCTTTACGGTAAAACTCAGACGAACGAGGTCGCCCGTCATGGTTTGCAGAGAAGCGCAGTTGATCAGTACGGTATCGGTGGAACCGGGGCGCAGCCTGACGTCCGTCTCGCCGTCCTGCTGTCCCGTGACGCCGATGCCCTCTTTGAAGGTGAGCAGATTACTGTTGAATTGCACCAGCAGCTGCGCGGAGGTGACGTACAGCTGATTGGCGCTGACGGTGACAAAGACGGTACCGCCGTTTTTTACGGCGGCAAGGGACAGCGAACCCCCGGCGGCGGAGGCCGGAAGCATGAAGATAACGGTCCATAAGGCGGCAAGCAGACAGCAAAGCAGCTTTTTCATTCCTCAGCAAAGTCCTCCGATCAAAAAAAGTCTTGATTTAAGTATAACAAAAAAAAGAATTTATGCAAGCCTTTCTTGCAGTTTTCAAAGAGGGTCGCCTTGAAAAAATGATATTGCAAAAGCGCGCCCGGTATGTTATAATCATTAAAAATGAACTCCTGACGAATAAAAGGTGAACGATATGGCTGACAGAAGAAAAAAAAGGAAAAAGGGATTCGGTCTGATCATCTTTCTGCTTCTGATTCTTTTGATGGGTGGAGGGCTGTTCTTCGTAGCGAATCACTATCTCAGCAAAATCAATCGGGTGCAGGAGGTTGTGCCCGTTTCCGAAGATTTTGAAACCGAAGAAAATGAAGGCCTCGATGAGATGGCCCCCGAAGACGTGGAATGGGGTGAGATCGCGCCGCTGATGGACGACGATCTGCTCAATATCCTTCTGGTCGGCCAGGACCGCCGTCCGGGGGAGGGAAGGCAGCGTTCCGATACCATGATCGTTTGCAGCATCAACGCAAAGACCAAAAAAATCGCCATGATCTCCTTCCTGCGCGACCTTTACGTGCAGATCCCCGGTCATTCGGATAACCGTCTGAACGCGGCCTACGTATTCGGCGGCTTCCCGCTGCTGAAGGATACCCTGAAAACAAACTTCGGTATTACGGTGGACGGCTGCTTTGAAGTGGATTTCAACGGATTTACCGCGCTGATCGATGAAATCAACGGGGTGGATATCAGCCTGACCGCTGCGGAAGCAAGAGTCGTCGGCGGCGGCACGGTGGAAGGCGAGAACCATCTGAACGGCGAGCTGGCGCTGAGATACGCCCGTATCCGTAAAATCGACAGCGACTTCCAGCGGACGAACCGTCAGCGCAAGGTTTTGCTGGCTTGCTATGAAAAGGTCAAACGCAGCAGCCTGAAGGATATGCTCAGTCTGTTGGATCAGTCCCTGCCCTATCTTACCACCGATATGAGCAACACCCAGATCTATGCGATCATGACGAAACTCTTTTCACTCTTCGGCAAGGTGGAGATCAACACCTACCACATCCCGCCGGACGGCACCTATACCAACGTGTATATCCGCGGTATGGCGGTGCTCTATCCGGATCTGAAGGCGATCCGCGATATTCTTGCCGATCAGTATATGCCCTTCTGAGATTGATCCGAAACGTTAACCGAAGCGGCCGCAGAAGGCGTGACCGCTTCGGTCATTATTTTTTCATTGCAAAGGAGACCGGCTATGTTCTTTTCACAGCGTTTTTTCCGGGCGACGGATGAACTGAACACTTATGAAAAACACGTTAACGCGCCGTTTGTGAGAAAGGTGTATTCTCTTCACGGCGTTACGGCGGCGGAGGTGTCCGTCGGCGCCACCGGCTTTTACGACTTGTTCGTCAACGGCAAAAAGATCACCAAGGGCCTGCTGGCCCCTTACATTACAAACCCCGACGACGCGGTTTATTTTGACCGGTATGACGTGACGGGTTGTCTGTCGGAAGGGGAGAACGCCTTTGGGCTGATGCTGGGCAACGGGATGAAGAACTGCCCCGGCGGCCGGGTGTGGGATTTTGATATCGCCCGGTTCCGCGGCGCGCCGTCCTTCGCCTTTGCCCTGACGGTGACCTATGCCGACGGCAGGAAGGAGACCTTCGAGGCGGACGGGAGCTTCCGCTGCGCCCCGTCGCCTATCCTCTTTGATGACCTGCGCAGCGGCTGTTTTTACGACGCGAATCTGGAGCAGCCCGGCTGGTGCAGCCCCGGCTTTGACGACAGCTGCTGGGCATGCGTCAAGCCTGCGGAGACGCCCCGGGGAGAATTCCGCGAATGTCAGGCGGATCCCATCGTCGTCACGCAGGAGCGCGCTCCGGCGGAAGTGTTTGAAGGCGTGCTGTCCACGGATTTCGGCAACCGGGAAAATATGCGGCTGGATACCCAGTACAAATTTGACGTCCGCGGGAAACAGGGGACCGTCTACGATTTCGGCGTGAACACGGCCGGCATCATCCGCCTGAAAATCCACGGCGAAAAGGGGCAGCGGATCCTCATTCAGCTCTGCGAGCACCGGAAGACCAACGGCGAGATCGCCAACGCCAGCATCGGCTCCTTCTATCCCGACGGCTACTGCCAGACGGTGCTGTATATCTGTAAAGGTGAAGGGGAGGAGGTCTTTGAGCCGCCCTTCACCTATATGGGCTTCCGTTACGCGGTGGTCCACGGGCTGACGCCGGAACAGGCCGTGCCTGAGACGCTGACCATGCTGGTTGCCAACTCCGACCTGAAAACAAGGGCGGATTTTGACTGCTCCGACGGGACCATGAACACCTTGCGGGACATGGTGCGCCGCAGCGACCTGGCCAATTTCTGGTATTTCCCCACCGACTGCCCCCACCGGGAGAAAAACGGCTGGACCGGCGACGCCGCCGTTTCCGCGGAGCGCACGGTGCTGATGTATACCCCGGAAAAGAGCTATCTGGAATGGCTTTCCAATATCTGCAAGGCCCAGCGGCTGAAGGGAGACATCCCCGGCATCATTCCCACCGGCGGATGGGGCTACGCGTGGGGCGACGGCCCCGCCTGGGATAACGTGCTGTCGGAGATTCCCTGGCAGATGTATCGCCTGAGGGGCGACCTCTCTGCCGCAGGCCTGTGCAAAGAATCCCTGTTGCGGTATCTCTCCTGCATCTGGCAGATGCGCCGCCCGGACGGATTGGTGGACGCGGGCCTCGGCGACTGGCTGCAGCCCGGCAAGAGCGCCGGCGGTCATATCGTCCCCAACGAGCTGACAAGCAGCATCATGTGTATGTATATCGCCTGGAAATCCGCCCGGATGTTTGACGCGCTGGGGCTGGAACCCCACCGCGACTTTGCGGACCGGATGGCGAAGGATTTCCGCGAGGCAATCCGCAGGACGCAGATCGATTACTGCACCATGACCGCCCGCGCCCGCTGCCAGACGGCGCAGGCCATGTGCATCTATTATGGCGTGTTTGACGACGCCGAAAAGCCTGCCGCCTGCCGGTCGCTGGTGGAGATGATCCACGAAAAGGGCGACCATTTCGATACCGGTATGCTGGGCGTGCGCGTGATCTTCCACGTGCTGTCCGACTGCGGCGAAGGGGCGCTGGCCTACCGCATGATCACCCGGGAGGACTGGCCCTCCTACGGCTCCATGATCCGTCAGGGGCTCACCACGCTGGGGGAGGATTTCCTGCCGGAGGAGGATTGGGACACCCCCGCCTCCCTGGACCACCACTTCATGGGCGATATCTCCAACTGGTTCCTGCAGAAAGTGGTAGGTATTCGCGTCAACCCGCGGCTCACCGGCCCGGAGGAGATCGACGTGACGCCGGATTTCCTGCCACAGCTCACCTACGCAAAAGGGCATTATGACGCAGTCGGCGGAACGATCTCCGTTCACTGGTATCGAGAGAAGGACGCCGTGATGCTTGTGATCGACTGCCCGGAGGCCCTGCACGGCTATATCGAGCTGCCCGCCGGTTATGTGTTCGACAAGAGCGACGACACCTACTGCAACCTCCACGGTTCCAAACGCATCCCGTTGAAAGCAGGGAATTGGAAGGCTGTGAAAGTGGGATAAATATAGATTTGTCGGGATGATGCCCGACAAATCCAGTCGCCAGTCGCGAGTCGCCAGTCTCCAGAAGTCCTCCGGACGATCCTGTGGAGAATCAAGGGAAAACTACTTTTCTCGCGACTGCGGCGCAACGCGCTGTTTCTGGCGACTGGCGACTGTTTGTCGCGCGTGCGGCGCGACAAACTACCAATTTGAGGAAACATCATGCAATTTGATTTCAACTTGATCAAAGGCCGCATCAAGCCCGTCCACGGCGTGAACAACGCCGCACGAAAGACGGATTACGGGGAGCTGCTCCCCGCGTTCGTCGACCTTCGCGTGCCCTTTTCCCGGCTGCACGATACGGGCGGAACCTACGGCGGCAGCCATTATGTGGATATCGCCAACGTGTTCCCGGATTTTTCCGCAGACCCCGAAGACGAAGCCTCCTATGATTTCACCCTGACGGATCACTATATCCGACCTTTGGTTGAAGCCGGGATCCGGGTGATGTACCGCCTCGGGACCACCATCGAGCACGAGCCGAAGAAGTACCGCATCTTTGCCCCGTCGGACCCGGAAAAATGGGCGAACGTGGCGGAGCATATCGTGCGTCACTATAATGACGGCTGGGCGAACGGTTTTCATTGGAATATTGTCTATTGGGAGGTCTGGAATGAGCCGGACGGCCTGAACCCGGCCTGCGAGCCCTACGGCTGTCCGAACTGGATC
>CAMVNL010000171.1 GCA_947168785.1 uncultured Clostridia bacterium
CGATCCGGCCGGCTTTATGCGCTTCGATGCGGGTTTCCATCTTCATCGCCTCCAGGATGAACAGCACCTCGCCGGCCTTGACGCTCTTTCCGGCCGTCACGTTGACGGAGAGGATGGTGCCGGGCATGGGGCAGGTGATCTTTTCCCCGCTGACCGCCGTCTGCGCGGCAGCCGGGGCGGCCGGAGCAGCGGGAGCGACGGGAGAGACGGGGGCAGCAGCCGACGCTGCGGGGACCGCCTGCAAGACGGAGGTGATCACCGCGTCGGTCTCCGTCACGTCCACTTCATATACTTTTCCGTTCAGTGTTACCTGATATTTCATGTCTTGTCCTTTCCGTCTTCCGACACACACTTGATGGAGTTGAATTGCAGCCGGTTCAGCGGGACGCCGCTGCGGTGGCTGACCACCGCCATGACGACCGCTGCCTCTTCTTCCGTCACGTCGATCAGCTTCAGCGTTCCTTCGGAGGTGTCGGCGGGCAGGGGAGTCCCGGCGGGTGGCGCGGGTTGCGCCGGGGCGGGGGCGGGACGCGGCGCGGCGGCCGCCATCTTCTTGCGGCGCGTCTCGTGCAGCCGGTCAAAGCCGAAGCCCATGACCTTGACGAAGACGGCCAGGATCCCCAGGATCAGAAACACGATCAGGATGCCGACCACGGAGATCAGCGCCGCGCGGGAGAGGGTCATTTCAGCCCCGGCGCCGTAGATCTCTTCAAAAACGCCCAAAGTCTGCAATACCGTCATGGTTTATCCTCCCCGATCTCACGGATCGTATAGGCAAAGGTCTTCGTGCGGCGTTCCTCCCGGGCGGCGAAGAATTTTTCCGCCAGCTGCGGGAAGGCGATATAGGAGAGCACGTCCTCGTCAGAGGTCGCCCTGTCGCCCAGCTCCCTGCGGGCCTTTTCCACGGCGGGCTCCAGCAGGTCGGCGTAACGGCAGGTGATGGGTTCCTCGCCGTTCAGACACAGCTGCTTCAGCTCCTCGCTGATCTCGCCCGGGGCGCGGCCGTATTCCCCTTTGACGTAGGCTTTGATTTCTTTTGAAATGTTTTTATAACGGCCCGTCAGCACGTTGGACGTGGCCTGTACGCCCACCATCTGACTCATGGGCGTCACCAGCGGAGGATAGCCCATGTCTTTCCGCACGTTGGGCACCTCCGCCAGCACCTCGTCCAGCTTGTCGAGCTTACCCTGGGCGGTGAGCTGCGCCACCAGATTGGAGAGCATGCCGCCGGGGATCTGATAGGTCAGCGCGTCGGTGGCGGTGCCCATGACCACGGGGTTCAGCAGGCCGCTTTCAAGGCACTGCGCCCGGTAGGGCTTGAAAAAGTCGTTGATCTCCTTCAGCTTTTTCGTGTCAAGCCCCGTCTCGTAACCGTATTCCCGCAGCACATAGTCCATGGTCTCCGTAGCGGGCTGCGCCGTGCCGCCGGAAAAGCAGGAAATGGCGGTGTCGATCACGTCCGCGCCGGCTTCCACCGCCTTCAGCAGCGTCATAAAGCCGAGGCCCGTGGTGGAATGGGTGTGCAGCACCACGGGGAGGCCCACCGCCTCTTTGACGGCTTTGACGGTATCGTAGGCCTGTTTGGGGCTCCGAATGCCCGCCATATCCTTGATGCAGACGGATTGTACGCCCATGGCTTTCAGGCCCTTGGCGGTTCTGACGTAGCTTTCAAGGTCGTGGATGGGGCTGATGGTATAGCAGATGGTGCCCTGCACCTGCGCGCCGGCCTCCAGCGCGGCGCTCACGGCGGTTTCAATGTTTCGCAGGTCGTTCAGCGCGTCGAAAATGCGGATCACGTCGATGCCGTTCTCCACGCTTTTTTTGACGAACAGCTTCACCGCGTCGTCGGGGTAGTGCTTATAGCCCAGCAGATTCTGCCCTCTGAGCAGCATTTGCAGTTTCGTATTGGGACAGGCCTTTCTGATGTTGCGCAGCCGCTCCCACGGGTCCTCGTCAAGATAGCGCAGGCAGGAATCGAACGTTGCTCCGCCCCAGCATTCCAGCGAGTAATATCCCGCCCGGTCCAGCGTTTTCAGAATCGGCGCAAAGGCCTCAAACGGCATACGGGTGGCGATCAGCGATTGGTTCGCGTCCCGCAGCACCGTTTCCGTAAATTGAACTTTCATACAGGTTTGCTCCTTTCGGAAGGAAAGATATCTCAAATTTATACCAGTTTATATCATACCACAAATCAAAGGATTTTGCAATAGAAAAAGAGGGATTTGTAGGGATCATTTTGTAGCGCGGCACCTCAGTGCTGCTATTCGCGAATGTTACATTTCAGAGGTCCAAAAACAGATGTAATCTTTTATTATTCGATAATTAGTGTTATGTTTTTTTGTTCATCACGGATAATTGTGGGGTAGCGGCAAAAGGGATTTGGCGAGGCGACGCGCCTTTCACGTAGCGCGGCTCCGTGAGCCGCCCCGCCGAAGGCGGTTCCAGACGTAAACAACCTAATAAATCCAATGTTTTGGCAAAATTCCAACGTTCCAAAAATCGGAATCGCGTTGCGGGCGGATCGCTGATCCGCGCTACGATTATAGCGGCGCTTCGCACCGCGCCTATCATCCAAAGACCTCGCCAAACTCACAATTTGTCACTCTGATTCTAATCCCACAGAAATCCGTGATGAACCTGTTTTTTTTGTTCTGAAAAAAGTTGTTTATGTCACGAGCGGCACTGAGGTGCCGCGCTACCGGGTTACCTCGACAACCCCCAATTTCAACGGGTGTTACGAAAAAGTTACGCTGTTGCAATAATGACGTAACAGGTGTGAACAAATGAAAAAAAACGGGGATTTCCCGGCCTCTTTGTTTGTGAAAAAATGCTGAAAATACCAATTAAAATTCTACGCCGATCCAGGGGTCGGAAGGGGATTCCCGCTTGCAATTCTACCCTTTAAGTATTATAATAATTATGAGCAATTGCGGTCATTTGCCGCAAATACAGCAAAAGGAGTTGTTGTAAAAGTGACATCCTTAAAAAAACTTCTCAGCGTTCTGATGGCGGCAGTCATGCTGCTGGGCGTTCTGTCTGTCGGCATGATCGGTCTTGCGGCGGACATCGATCTGAACACGCAGTATGCCAAGCTGGCAGAGGCGCTGAAAAGTGAGTACGTCGCCGATCTGACGAATTATACGCTCACGAATCCTACGCTGAATAACGGCGCGGACGGTTTTGACGCGGACGCCAACGGCTTTGCCTATGAGCATCGTGTCACCGCCAAGGATAATAAGGAAGGCGATATCCTCAAGGCGGCCAACCGCTTCTATTTCATCCTTGAGAATATCATGAGCACCGAATACGGCGTGGGATTGTATGACCCCGGTATGATCCACAGCACCGTTACCGCGAAGCTGAAAACCTACTTTGACGGCGCCGGGGAGACCTACTATGAGGATTTCTATGGCAAACGGTATGTTCCCACCGAGGAAGAGATCCAACATTATAATGATACGGTCTCTCTGCTGGAGGCGGCCGACCGTGAGATCACGCCCGCGGTGCTGACCTCCTTCCGCATCTACTTCATGGAGAAGGACTATTATTCTTTCTTCAACGTAGATACGATCATCCAGTACTTCCTCGGCAATACGCTGAAAATCAACGCGGGAAACTGGTATCACAGATATCTGTTCGTCGTGGAAACTTCTGTGGATACCTGGCTGACGGAAACGGGCGATATCAACAATCTCTCTGAAAACACGATCAACGTCCGCAAGGCCGTTTATGAGCTGGATTATGACCGCACCTTCAACGAAACGCAGACCAAGGCGTTTTACGCTTTCAGACAGCCGACGTTGGAGACTGTCTGGCAGCATTATGCGGATGAATTCGGTTTTGACAGCACTTCCTCCGATCTGACGGCTACCGTCACCAAATACGGGCAGGCAGCCGCGTTCATGATCAAAGAGACGAAAGATCAGACGACGATCCCTAATCTGATGAGCGCGTATAGCTTTTTTACAAGAATCGAAAACGGCGTTGACGCTGACGGTCATACGTGGGATTATGATTTATCCAAAATGAATGAAACCCAGTTGGCAGGCGTCGCAAATGCCTCCGCCATCATTCAGCATATGGATGAGCTGGGCCGCACCTATTCCAACGACGCGCTGATGGCGTTGTTCGGCAAGAAGATCGGCAATATGATCTCTCTTGCCTATATCCTCAAGCCCATGAGCAGCCTGCCGGAGCGCACGGTGCGGGGCGAGGCGAAATATACCGTGACCACCACAAAGCTGAACGGCATCGTTCATAAGATCGACAACCTGATCTATGATCCCTTAGACGATACTTCCGTGCGCGTGGCGACCATCGTCAAGCAGTTCTTCAACACCAACAGCGCGCTGTTTCAGGGGACGCAGGTGCAAGGCCTTGAGTTTAATACGCTGAAGGATCTTGTGCCGCTGCTGCTGCAGGGCCTGTTGTTCCGCGACGGTATCATCAACAAGCTGGTTACGTTTGTTTATCCCTTGCTCTGCGACTTGATTGATGAAAAGGTAGTTGGCGCCGTAAAAGATGCCGTTGGCAGTGCCTTGGGAAATCTTGTAAATTCCCTTTTGACAGATTTGCTGAATAACAATGATTTGGCCATTTATCCAAATCAGCTTGCCAGCAATCTTACAAACAAGTACGGCAATAAATATGCAAGCGCGGTTGCAGTCCTTAATGCTGCGGGTACAGACTGGACAAAGGTCAATGAGGAAGCTCTTACCTGGGGTGTTGATGACGCGAGTATTGATGACAAGGCTTCTGTTTTTACGGACGCGATCTGCGCTGCGCTGGGTGGTTTCCGTCTTCTGTTGGTTACCATCATGTGCGGTGACGCTGAATGCAAAGGAAATAATGCCAACCAAGAAGCTCGTAGAGGGTCAAATAACTGGCACTCCTCAAATCAATTTACCGAGTTTTATGATAAGCTGTTAATTAATATTTTACAGCAGGGATTGATTCTTCGTTCTCAGGGCGCTTATACGAAATTGATTATTCCGTTGCTCCGTGCACTTGGGTTAACGGAACAAACGTCATACGGAACTGGTTGTCACGGTTATTTAACGCCCGCTGAATATCACAAAAAGGTGGATGAGCATGGTGATAACTGCCTGAGAATGATTGTTGAACCTATTGTTTACTGGGTGACAGAAGTTCTTGCTTCGCAGCCATTTGAAACGTTATGGAAAGCATTACCGAATCTCGTTTATCTGTTTACCAGAGAATCAAGCGTAGCGATTGACGATAACTGGACCAAGACTAAGTCCGATGATGACTCTCATGATCATTTTGATACTTGCCAGACGCATTCGTTGGTAACGATTTTGGACCATGTTTATCTGAATTTGACTCTGATCGGTTTCTCCATTGAACCTACCAGCATTGGCAGCTTTTTAAAAGACAAGCTTGGTATGATCAGTTCTGTTAACGGGTTGCTGAATTCATTGCTGAAGTTGGAATATATAAAGGGTGTTTCGGGCGTCATGCTGCCCTGCGCCTATACCAACGGCACCGATATCGTGCTGAAGGATTCCGTTGAATACGTTTCCAATCCTTCCGCCTATCCCACAGAGCTGCTGTATTGCTATGCCAACCAAAGCGAAACTTCGTTTACGTTTGAAAAGGACGAGGATCATCCCGTTCGGATCGAAACTCCTGAATATCTGAAGGCGTCCTTTAAGATTCCTCAGATTCAGGAGGCGAAGATTACTTCCACTACCACCGAACTTGCAAACGGCACGCTGGCTGATCCCAACGCCATCGGCGTGCTGAACACCGCGTGGAATACCATCGACGTGCGCAACCCCGGCGCCGTTCTGCTGTACGTTCTGCGGTTCGTCAGTT
>CAMVNL010000172.1 GCA_947168785.1 uncultured Clostridia bacterium
ACTCGCTCGCCGATGCTGACGATGGGCTTCTGGTTGATGCAGGTGCCCTGGTTGGACCGCATGAATTTCAGCAGGGAGTAGTCGTCCACCGCGCCGTCGTCCGTCGTGATCTGGATATGATCGGCGGAAACCTTCGTGACGGAACCGCTGCGCTTGGCCAGCACGCAGACGCCGGAGTCGCAGGCGGATTTATATTCCATGCCGGTGCCGACGATGGGAGACTCCGTTTTCAGAAGCGGCACGGCCTGACGCTGCATGTTCGCGCCCATCAGGGCACGGTTGGCGTCGTCGTTTTCAAGGAAGGGGATCATCGCCGTGGCGACGGAGACCACCATTCTGGGGGAAACGTCCATGTAATCGGCGTAGTTGTGCTCGATCTCCTGGAACTCATCGCGGTAACGGACGATGACGCGCTTGTTGACGAAGTAGCCGTTCTCATCCAGCGGCTCGTTGGCCTGGGCGACGCGGTATTCGTCTTCGGTATCGGCGGTCATGTACTCCACCTCGTCCAGCACGCGGCCGGTCTCTTTGTCCACCTTGCGGAAGGGGGCCTCAATAAAGCCGTATTTGTTGATGCGGGCGAAGGTGGCCAGATAGGAGATCAGACCGATGTTGGGACCTTCGGGGGATTCAATGGGGCACATGCGGCCGTAGTGGCTGTAGTGAACGTCGCGGACCTCGAATCCGGCGCGGTCACGGGACAGACCGCCGGGGCCCAGGGCGGACAGACGGCGCTTGTGCGTCAGCTCCGCCAGCGGGTTGGGCTGGTCCATGAACTGGGACAAGGGCGAGGAACCGAAGAATTCCTTGATGACTGCCAGCACGGGACGGATATTGATGAGCGCCTGAGGCGTGATCTTGTCGGAATCCTGCGTATGGATGGACATTCTCTCACGCACGACTCTTTCCATTCTGGTAAAGCCAATGCGGAACTGGTTCTGGAGCAGTTCGCCGACGGAACGGATGCGGCGGTTGCCCAGATGGTCGATATCGTCAAAGCTGCCCACGCCATGAGCGGTGCAGTTCAGATAGTTGATGGAAGCGAAGATATCGTCGATGGTGATGTGCTTCGGGATCAGGTCGTTGCAGCGCTCGGACAGCATATCGGAAAGGGCGTCGCGGTCGTCGCCGCAGGCGTCAAGGATCTCCATCAGCACTTTGAAGCAGACCTTTTCATTGATGCCCAGCTCTTCCAGCTCTTCCACGGTGAACCCGGGGAGATACTCGGCGGGGTCCACCATTCCGTTGGAGATCACCTTGACGGTGAGGCCTTCCACGTCAACGTAAGCCACGCTGACGCCCGCCTGCTCGATCTCATGAGCAAGCTGCTTGGTGACCTTGACGCCGGCCTCGGCAATGACTTCGCCGGTGGCTTCAGACACGACGGGCTCCGCCAGGATCTGATTGCGAAGCCGGTCGGAAATGCCCAGCTTCTTATTGTACTTATATCTGCCGACTCTGGAAAGATCGTAGCGATGGTCGTCAAAGAACAGGCCGTTCAGATGGGACTGAGCGGTTTCAAGCGTGGGGGGCTCGCCGGGGCGCAGCTTTTTATAGACCTCAAGAAGGGCTTCCGCCGTGTTCTGGGAGGGGTCCTTTTCCAGCGTCGCCGTGATGCGGTCGTCATAGCCGAAGAAATCGCTGATCTCCGCATTGGAGCTCAGGCCGAGGGCGCGGATAAACGTGGTGATCGGGAGCTTTCTGTTCTTGTCGATTCTGACGTAGAACACGTTGCTCTGATCCGTTTCATATTCCAGCCAGGCGCCGCGGTTCGGAATGATCGTGGTGGCAAACAGCTTTTTGCCGGTTTTGTCGCGGGTCATATCGAAATACACGCCGGGGGAACGGACGAGCTGCGAGATGATGACGCGCTCGGCGCCGTTGATAACGAACGTGCCGCTTTCGGTCATCATGGGGAAATCGCCCATGTAGATTTCGTTAATTTTGATCTCGCCGGTCTCCTTGTTGAGAAGACGGGCTGTGACCCTCAAAGGACAGGCATAAGTCGCGTCGCGCTCCTTGCATTCCTTGACGCTGTACTTCGGCGGTTTGTCCATGCGATAGTCAATGAAATCCAGCACAAGATTACCGGTGTAATCCGTGATCTCATCGATATCCCTGAACACCTCTCTGAGTCCGGTATCAAGAAACCACTGGTATGAGTTTTTCTGAATCTCAATCAGGTTAGGCATCTGCATAACCTCATTGATCTTGGCAAAGCTCATACGCGTTTTTCTGCCGACTTTGACGGGTTTCACATTCACCATAAGACCAATTCACTCCGTTTCTTTATTATCCGCAATTGCCGAGTCTTTTCGACCGTGAACGATTCCGAATTTTCCTACTTGACAAATCATCAAACATGGATTACAATAAGGATGAAAAAACAAGAGGATATTCGTATCCATTATAATGCAGTATAATATATTACGCCAAAAGTCCTGCTTTGTCAAGACTTTCAGCGTAATTTTTTTTATTTTTTTGAAATCAAACGGCGCCGTACGTTTTACGGCCTTCCTTTTGCGGGACACCCAGTCATATCGCGCTCAATTCTTCTCATATACATGAATGAAACGATAACGATATGAGAGGAGCAAACCGATGATCGATACAGCGGAGCGCGCCGAGACGCTGGGGAAATACATCATTGCCCACGCGGCCACCGTGCGGGAAACCGCAAAGGTGTTCGGGATCTCAAAAAGCACCGTCCATTCCGACGTGACGAAGCGGCTGCAATACACCTCCCCCGCTCTGTGCGCGGAGGTCAGGAAAATACTGGACGTGAACAAAGCGGAGCGGCATATCCGCGGCGGCAACGCCACCAAAAAGAAATACGAAAAAGATATCACGGGACAGATCGGCGGAAGCGATTGACTTTTTCACCCCAATATGCTATTTTAATGATATCAACCAAAAGGACGGAACGCCATGTTCGGAAAGAAGAAGGAAAAAAAGAAAAAGCAGAAGCCGGAAAAATTCGTTTCACTGACGGCGAACGGGGTGGAGGTCACCGCTATCAACTTCTCCCTCAGCAAGGACGCCGACGGCGAACCGAGGCTGTACGTAAGAACGCCGGACGTGGCAGAGGCGCTGCATTACGAACACGTGGATTTTGAACTGAAAACGACCAACAAGATGATCCGCGTCGCCGCCTCGTTCAAAGAAGCGAAAAGCGAAAAGCACAGTAAGCTGTACGTCTTTGATATTCAGGACTATCATCAGTTCTTTATCTGAAAGAAGCTCTCCGACGGGAGAGCTTCTTTCACTGTCGTTTAAGATGATACGGTCATTCCTTGATGCTTTCAAAGAAATTGTCGTAGGCGTCCGCCCACTTTTTCGCCGCGGCTCTGCTGAAATTCTCCTTCAGGCTCTGCTCCACGATCTTATACATGGCGATGTTCTTGGCGGTGCCGGTGAGCATCCGGCGGACGTTCTGATTGCCGATCAGTTTTTTCGCCTTGTCCCGCAGTTCGCCGGGGCGGAGCGAGGAGATGATCTTGGCAAGCCCCGCCTCGCTGCCGAACTTTTCCAGATCGTCCGAAGTCACCAGCCCCTCACCGAAGAAATAGATAAGATCCTCCTGCGTAATCACAGGAAACAGATTTTTGATAATCGCCAGCACCGCCGAAGTGGAACCGACCTCGTCAAAATACTCGATCTGGTATTTCCAGAGAGATTCTTCATTGTAAAGACCGTTTTCATCCTCCATGACGCATTCCGCCAGCATCTTTCCCGCACGCATGGAATAGCCGATACCGGAGCCCTTGATGGGGATCGTCATGAAGGCTGCGTCGCCGATGGCCGCATAGCCATCCGCCACCATGATGGAGAGGGGCTGACGGATGGGGATATCGACGATGCCGCCTCCCTTGATCATTTTCTTGCCAAGGTGAGGATTAGCCTCCCGAAGAAGGGAAAGTTTATGGTCGATATAATCCTGCGTGAGATCGCAGAAGGAGCCGACGAACACGTCAATACAGTCGTCGTAGGTAATGACCCACAGCAACCCGCAGTTTTCATCCGGCATCAGGGAGATCAGGTATTTATGCTCAGGCTCCGGCGCGTTTTTCAGACGGCTGAAATAAGCGCGGTAGGTATGCAGTACGTCAAATGGCCCGGGCTGACGGGTAATATTCATAAACTCCGGCAGCTGGCTTCTGACAGGGGAATACAGACCGCAGGCGTCGATCACCAGATCGGCATAGAAATCGCCCTTGGAGGTTTTGATTCCCGCAACCCTGCTTCCGAGAACGATAGGGGCAACAATCTCACAGTCATAGACGAATTTCACGCCGGCCTCCTCCGCCATACCGATCAGGTATTTGTACAACGCCTTCCGATCGATCTCCACGTTATAGGTATCGCCGGAATCCCCCTGCACCAGCGGCGGCAGATCCGTCCCCAGAACGCAGAAAGCTATCGGCGTGCGCTTGACCTTATAGTCCTCCGGCACAGGGATACCGGCCTCCTCAAAGCCGTCCAGATGGACGGAGTCCACCTGCGGATAGCCGAGGCGGTTCTTTTTTCCCTTTTCGTAAACGGTGACGTTATAGCCGTTCTGCGCAAGATAATATCCCGCTACGATGCCGCCGTGCCCCGCGCCGGCCACGATGATATTTTTACTCATCCGAATCACTCCAACAGATTATTCAGTATTTACATCATAAACGATTTGCCGCGGAAAATCAATAAAAATAAGAAATAAAGCAGTCGGAAGGCGGCAATCTCCCGACTTCCGACTGACGTTACGTCATTTTTTCCTGCTTCACCTTATGGTCGATGACGTGGCGCGAGGCCAGCTCCGTTCTGATATCGTCAAGGGAGATATCCATCTGGGTCATGAGCACCATCACATGATAAGCAAGGTCCGCGATCTCATAGACGGTCTCTTTCTTATCGTCGGCCTTGGCGGCGATAATGACCTCCGTGGACTCCTCCCCCACTTTTTTAAGGATCTTATCAATGCCCTTTTCAAACAGATAGGTGGTGTAGGAGCCCTCTTTCTTTTCCGTTTTGCGGCCCTTGATGAGCGCCATAAGGCCTTCATAGCTGAACTCCTCCGGCATGTCTTTTTCAAACACCTTGTCGTTGAAGCAGGACTTGGTGCCGAGATGGCAGGCGGGGCCGTCCGGGATGACCTCCACGGTCAGCGCGTCACGGTCACAGTCGGCGGTGATGGAGACCACATGCTGGAAATTGCCGCTGGTCTCCCCTTTCAGCCACAGCTGCTGCCGGGAACGGCTGAAAAAGCAGGTCAGCTCCTTTTCCAGCGTAATGGCAAGGCTTTCTTTGTTCATATAGGCGACGGTCAGCACCTCTTTGGTGGCGTGATCCACCACCACCGCAGGGATCAGACCGTTGGCGTCGAATTTCAGGTCGTCGATTTTCAGCATCACACATACCTCATTTCTGTTAAAATAGGCAGCGCGGCGCCTCCGTGCCGCTCTCAACATAAACAATTCTTATAAAGAACCGATGAACAGGTTGTTCTGCAAAATAGCGGCACTGAGGTGCCGCGCTACCTGCATCATCACAGCCGTACTTCTATCCCATTTCGCCGCAGCTCCGCTTTCAGGTCCCGGATATCTACTTCTCCGAAGTGGAAGATGGAGGCGGCAAGTCCCGCGTCCACCTTGGGAAGCGTCCGGAACAGCGAAACAAAATCCTGAATGCAGCCCGCGCCGCCGGAGGCGATCACCGGCACGTTCACCGCGTCGCACACCGCCGCCAGCATTTCCAGATCGAAGCCGTTTTTCACGCCGTCGGCGTCAATGGAGTTGAGCACCACTTCCCCCGC
>CAMVNL010000173.1 GCA_947168785.1 uncultured Clostridia bacterium
GAGGTGTCCACTGGACACCCGCGACGCAATACGATTCCGAGGGCGGCGCACGGCGGGTTTGCCCCGAAAAATCCCACGTTACAGCCCCAGCATCTCCCGCAGGTCCTCCACGGTTACGTCGCCGTCGATGATCTTGCCGTCCTGCGCCCACAGGTAGCTGGAAAGCGGGTTCTGGAAGGGAACGACGGTGACTTTTTCCGCCGGCAGGTCATAAAACGAGAGAATGACTTTCAGGTCCTCCGTCGTCAACTTGTTTTTTCCGGCTAACACCGCCTCGTTCTGCTCCATCAGCAGCTCGACCATCTGTTCGTCCGAATGGTCTTCCTGATGTTCCGCTACCCAGCCGCAATAGCCGTCGGCCCAGGGCCATACGTACACGTCCAGCCCCTTTTTTGCATTCAGGGTGAACAGCGCCGGGTATTCCTGTGCAAGCCGCATCCGGCGCAGCATACGCGCGCCGCCGTCTTCGCCGAGATATTCCATATCACCGCCCTCGCCGCGCAGTACGACGTTTCCGTCTTCGATCAGTACGACGTAGTTGCTGATTGCTTTCTGATCCATCGGATCGACCGCTTGCACGTGCAGCATCGGCGGGTCCGATTTGACGAAGGGGAACGACAGGTCAGAGTGGTCCGTCAGAAAGATGTTCTGATATTTCGGCTGCGTCAATCCCTCCGGGGTAACGGTGAAAATGAAGGTAAACAGTCCGCTGGTGGGGCCGTAGCTCATCACGCACCGGTCCTGCACGCCGTCCCCGTCCACGTCACACACCCTCTCGTCGATCTTTGCCGACTCGATCCAGTCCACGTCTATCTGTATGTCCTTTCCTTTTTCTACCGGCCCCACCGGCGCGGAATAGGTGGAAATGATCTCTCCCGTCTCTCCGTTGACGACGATTCGCTCTACCGCAGGGGCGGGTCCTTCGCCGACGGGGGCTTTTTCATAGATGATCTGCTTCGCCTGCTCGTCATAGCTGACGCTGTAAAGATACCGCACGCCGTTTTCGATGCGCTCCTCGGTGCCGTAGAAGGGATAGTCGTCAAACCGGGGGTCTTCTGTCAGTTTGTTGCTGACCTCCGCGGAAACTCCGTGGTCGGAAAGGGTAGACAGCCCCGCTTCACTTGTCCTGCAGACGATGGAGAAATTACGACCGATGGATTTCAGGTAATTCTTTGCCTGTCTGACCAGTTCGTTCCAAAGCGCATCATTGTACCGGTCGCCGTGCTTGAGGATCTCGTTGGCGTATTTCTTCGGGAACAGCTCCTTGACGGAATCCGCGTACAGACCGCCGTCCTGCGCCCGTTCGATTTTACATTCGTCGCCGTCAAAGGTGAACACCGCGGGATATTGGCCGCCGCTGACCTCGGTGAAATAATCGTTGACAAAGCCGAACCAACACTCCCGCACCATGGCGTAGACAACGGTTTTGCCGTCCTTTATCTCCGTACAGTAGATATTGTGCGCCTCGGCGTAGTATTCGCCCTGCAGATAGCTTCCGCTCCGCTGTTCCTTCAGCGCCGCGAAGATCCGGCTGTTGATCCCCGCGTCCTGAGCGACCTCAGCCGATCCCTCGTCCGGCTCGTCCTCAGCGGATGGATATACCGCCATCACAATTTGATCCTCGATCCGGCACAGCTTTTTCAGGGTCCCGTTAACCGGATCAAATTGAAATACGTCGCTCCAGATGTTTTCGGCGTTTTTCTGTTCCGGCGCGTCCATCAGATAAACCGCCACGAAATACCGGTCGTCGCCGTTGTGGTTTTCAAAGATCCGCAAATCCTTGATATAACCTTCCAGATCTGCCACGGCTTCAAAGATGGCCCGGCGGATATCGGTGACCGGAACGTTTTTCCGCTCCCAGTCCACCAGCCCGACCTCTGAAATCATGTTTTTTACTTTACCATTTTCCACGTATGAGATAAAGCAATCGTCCTTTGCGATATAGCAGATGTGCGCGTCAGTCACGTCGGCCATATTATCCGTGGGGGCTTCTGCCTCTACCAGTCGGCCGCTTTTTGTGACGTCGAAAAACTGCGGAGATTCGACAAGACTCGCATATACCACCCGCACGCCGATGAGCTTGTCCTCTTTCTGTTTCGGGTTCGTCAAAAAGCACACCGCCAGCGCGACGCCAGCAATCACGGCGACCAGAATGATCCAGAAGGCCGGCTTTTTGTAGTTCAGTACGTTTTTCACCCTTTCTTTCACGCCAACTTCCCCGAAGGCCAGCGGGCAGGCGGCGATGGATCTCCGCTGCCTGCCGCAGTCCAGCAGCGTTTGGGAATAGAAGGCCTTTTCGTCCCTGTCCATGTCCCGGATCACCCGTTCGTCGCAGGCCAGCTCGATATCCCGGCACAGCAGGGCGTAGGCGATCCACAGCACCGGGTTGAACCAGTAGACGGACAGCAGCAAAAACGCCAAGGGCTTTACCACGTGGTCGCCCCGTTTCAGGTGGGCTCTTTCGTGGGCGAGAATCATCTCCTTCTGCGCCTTGGAAAGGGAGGAGGGCAGATAGATACATGGCCGCAGCACCCCCAGCACGAAGGGGGCTTCCACGGTATCGGAAAGGTACACGCCCTTTTCATCCGAAACCGTCGCGCCGATCCGCCGTTTCAGTAGGATGGCGCTGACGATCATATATGCCAGCATCACCGCCGCCCCAGCCAGCCAGACCCAGGCCAGCAGCCCCAGCCAGTCGAAGGGCCTGGCGGAGGGAACGGAAACGGGCGTCGGCGGGATGAAATTTGAAAGGACGAAATACTCCGTGCTGCCGGAGACGGGCGCGGGATCCGCCGTTCCCGCCGCCGCGAACTGGCCCACGGTCTCCCGCACCGTGGAGGCACGGGGGATCAGGCTGATCGTGCTTTCAAACGAGAAGGGGAGCAGCAGCCGCAGCCCCACGGTGGCCCACAGCGCGCAGGTCAGCCATTTTGGCAGCTTTTTGAAAACCGCCCGCACCAGCATCACCGCCACCGCCGTGATCGCCGCCGTCACGCTCATATTTAATAATGTAATGAAACACGCCGTCATGAGCGGGTTCCTCCTTTTTTTATCAAATTGGAGTTTAGCGAGCGGATGGCTCGCTAAACAGTCGTAAGTCGTGAGTCGTAAGTCGTAAGAAAAAGTTGTTTTGTAAGAATGGGAATCCGTTGATTTTCAACGTAATACAGGAACGCCCGAAGGGCTGCTTACGACTCACGACTTACGACTTACGACTTGAGCCAACGGCTCGACAAATCCATCTTTACTGTCCCTGCCGGTATGCGTCGATCATCCGCTGGATCTCGTTTGCCTCTTCGTCGGAAAGAGACTTGCGGCTCATGAACGCCGCCACGAAGGCGGGCAGGGACCCCTGAAACGTCTCCTCCACAAACCGCTCGCTCTTGGCGGAATAGAAATCCTCCCGGGAGATCAGGGACGTGACCGTGCCGTTTTCATTCTGAAAAATGCCCTTTTCGCAGAGCTTGCGCAGCACCGTATAGGTGGTGGGCTTTTTCCAGTTCAATTGCTGCTGGCAGAGCTTTACCAACTCGCCGGACCCCACCGGCTCGTTCTCCCATACGATATCCGCGAACCGCGCCTGCACTTCGCCCAACTCAAAATCGATCATGTCTTTTACTTCCCTTCGCTGCGGCATTTTACCGTTTTGTTGTGGTTTATTCTGAATAAACTCCGTTTTTAGTTTATCATGAATAAACCGCCTTGTCAAGCCTTTTTTCAAAAAGACGAAAATATACTTGTAAACGGCAGGCTGTTATGGTAAAATAAAACAGATAAAATGAACATGCACGGTTATTTTTATCACATTTATTCAAAAAAGAGGGAGTATCATGAAAAAAATCATCAGTCTGGCAATGGCGGTCTGTCTGCTGTTCGCGGCGCTGCCCTTTGCCTTCGCGGAGGAGGCCATCACAATGGACGCTGCCTGGTCTATCCTTGTCCCGTCCTCGCCCACGTCCTATGAGACCTTTGCGGCGAATAAACTGAAAACCGTCCTTTCCGAGGTGTTCGGCGCGGACGTGGCGATCGTCAGCGACGCGGCGGAAAAGTATATCGCCGTGGGCGCGGCGTCGCAGGCGGACGTGTCGGGGATCGCCGTCAACGGCTATCGGATCCAGGCCATCGGCGGCAACGTCCATATTAACGGCACCGGCGTGCGGGGCCTGCAGGAGGGCGCTTACCGCTTTTTGGAGGAGTTCTGCGGCAGAAAGGTCTATACGGAGAGCATCACGGTGCTTCCCACCGCTGACAGCATCGCCGTCCCCGCCGATACGGATATCGTCTACGAGCCCTTCTTTGAGTATGCCGATACCGACTGGCGCAGCCCCTGCGACGTGGAATACTCCATGGCAAACGGCCTCACCGGCGGCACCTACCGCCGCCTGCCTGCGGAGATGGGCGGCACGGTCAACTATCTCGGCGGCTTCTGCCACACCATGGGCGGCCTGTGCGAGACCGCGAAGTATAAAGACAGCCATCCCGAATATCTGGCGCTGCACGACGGCGAGCGCACCATCGACCAGCCCTGCCTGACCAATCCGGAGGTGCTGGAGATCGCCAAAGCCAACGTGCTGAACCTGCTGGCAGGCGGCCACGATCCCGCCGCGTCGGTGCAGATCGTCTCCGTGACCCAAAACGACAACTACAACTACTGCGAGTGCGAGACCTGCAAGGCCTTTGAGGCGGCCCACGGGGGCGTGCAGTCCGCCACCATGATCAACTTCGTCAACCAGATCGCGGACGCGGTGAAGGAGGCCGGCTATGACAACGTGGCCATCGACACCTTCGCCTATCAGTACACCCGCCAGGCCCCCACGGGCATCGTCCCGCGGGACAACGTGATCGTGCGGCTGTGCACCATCGAGTGCTGCTTCCTGCACGCGCTGGACGACCCCGCCTGCGAGCGCAACGTGGATCTGATGAAGGACCTGCACGACTGGGCCGCGATCTGCGACCGCATCTATGTGTGGGATTATACCACCAACTACAGCAATACCTGCATCGTCTTCCCGGATTTCGACGTGATCCAGCGGAACATTCAGGTGTTCTATGAGAACAGCGTGAAGGGCGTGTACGAAGAAGGCAACTATTATATCCGCAACTGCGATACCGAGTTCGGCGAGCTGCGGGCCTACATGATCGCCAAGAGCCTGCAGGATCCCTACTGCGATCTGGAGAAAGAGGTGGACGGCTTCCTTGCCGCCTATTACGGCCCCGGCTGGAAGCAGATCAAGACGATCGTCCGGATGCATCAGGAGAACACGGGCGAGCATATCGGCATCGGCGAAGGCCCCACGCAGAGCTTCACCTTCACCGACCGGCAGGTCGCCGTGATTGACGGTCTTTGGGAGAAGGCGTTGGAGGCCGCCGTCACCGACGAGCAGAAGGAGCACTTGGAACGCTCCAATCTGGGCTGGCGTTTCTGGAAGTCCTCCGCCAAAAAGGGCGAATTCAGCATTCTGAACCCGATGCGGTTCGAGGAGAACAAGCAGCTGTTTGAGGATCTGCAGAAATTCGGCGTCCGCCAGATCAGCGAGGGCGGCTACGAAGACTATCTGGATTGCATTTGCATCCCTTACGTGCCCGCCAACGAGTGGAATACCTATGAAGCGGATGAATCCGGCGCCAGGGCGCGGCTGTTCTTCAGCAAGCTGCTGAGAAGATTTACCCCCCTGCTGTCTGCCTTCGGATTTTTCTATGATATCTTCCGCGCGGTCAATGCGGAGGACCCGATCTGCTGAACCGCAGCGGTACGGCAATCATTAATCATTATAATTAAAGAGCG
>CAMVNL010000174.1 GCA_947168785.1 uncultured Clostridia bacterium
AACGCCCCGCACGCTGCCGGTGGCATGGAACGCGTTGGCGGCGCAGCCGCCGGAACAGTAGAGCTTCGCCCAGCAGTCGGCGCACTCCTCCCGGGCGTAGACGTTGCAGTCGGCGAATTCCTCCTGCGCGGCGGTGTTGTCCACGCCGTGCCACACGTCGCCCAGCTTATATTGTTCCTCCCCCACGAACTGGTGGCAGGGGTACAGGTCGCCCCAGGGGGTGACCGCCATATATTCTGTGCCGGAGCCGCAGCCGGAAATGCGCTTGTAGATGCACGGCCCGCCCTTCAGGTCGATCATGTAGTGGTAAAAGGTGAAGGGACGGCCCTCTTTGCGGCGTCGGATCATCAGCTCCGCCAGCTTTTCATACTGTTCCAGAATGACCGGCAGGTCCTCCTGCGTCAGGGCGTAGGGGTCCTCCGGCGCGCAGACCACCGGCTCCATTGAAAGCTCCGTAAAGCCCAGGTTCAGCATGGTTTCGATGTCCTTCAGAAAGTCCGGGTTGCGGTGGGTGAACGTGCCCCGCATATAGTAGTTTTTCCCGCCGCGCTTCTCCACCAGCTTCTGGAATTTCGGCACGATGGCGTCAAAGCTGCCCTTGCCGTTTCTGTCCACTCGGAAGTGATCGTGGATCTCCTTGCGGCCGTCGAGGCTCAGCACCACGTTGGCGCACTCCCGGTTGGCAAAGTCGATCACGTCGTCGTCGATCAGCACGCCGTTGGTGGTCAGCGTGAAGCGGAAATGCTTCCCGGCTTCCTTCTCGATGGAGCGAGCGTAGGCCACCAGCTCTTTCACCACCCCGAAATTCATCAGCGGTTCGCCGCCGAAGAAATCCACCTCTAAGTTGCGGCGGCTGCCGGAGTGGGCGACGAGGAAATCCAGCGCGGCCTTGCCGGTCTCAAAGGACATCAGCGCCCGCTCGCCGTGGAATTTACCCTGGCTGGCAAAGCAGTATTCGCAGTTGAGGTTGCAGGTGTGGGCCACGTGCAGGCACAGGGCTTTCACCACGCCGGAGGTGCGGGCTTTCAGCTCTCCTGCCATGGGGCGGAAGGTATCCGGCTGAAAGAGCTTTCCCGCCGCCTTCAGCTCGGCGATCTCCTCCCAGCACTCCGCCACGTCTTCCTTGGTGACGCCCTCGGCGTCCTTATAGGTGTTGAAAACGGCGTCGATCAGCGCGTCCTTTTCCTCGGTCTCAAACCGTGCGATCATGTCGTAGGCCACGTCGTCTACGGTATGTACCGCGCCGGAGTTCACGTCCAGCACGATATTGACGCCGCCCAGCTTATATTGATGTATCATATTTCCCTCATTAAAGCAAAAGCACCTTCGAGGTGATCGAAAGTGCCCGCGTTGTACTGTCAAGAATGATTAGTCTTCCTTCTGAGCGTTCTCACACTTCTGGTTGGCGATACCGCAGCTGGTCTTGCAGGCGGACTGGCAGGAAGTCTGGCATTCGCCGCAGCCGCCGTTCTTTGCGCTTTCGCAGAGGTTGCGGGTCTCAACGGTATTGATGTGTTTCATTGGTTGTTCCTCCAAAACTGTTTCTTTAAAGACAGTATAGCAAAATCAACGTCTATTGTCAAGAATCGGAATAGGAAATGTGATTATTTCTTGGAATATTGATAAAAAACAAAACCAAATCATCTACATGGCTGCGTGGGGGATTCCCTCGCTTTTTTTGACGCTTTTTCGCACCAGCACAAGGAAGACGGTGAACTCCGCCAGGAAGGTGACGATCCACGAGACGGTGTAGGAGAGATAGAGACATTCCAGCGTGTGAAAACGGGGTTGCCCGAAGATAGCGAAGATCCAGAAGATCCGGAACACGCAGATGCCCAGCACGCTGATGATCATGGGAAGGAGCGAGGCCCCGATGCCCCGGATGGCCCCGGTGGTCACGTCCATGATGCCGCAGAGAAAATAGGGCAGGCAGATGTAGGTCAGGCGGATCACGCCGTAGGAGATGGCGTCGGCGGAATCGGTGATGTAGATGGAGAGCAGCGGTCTTCCCAGCGCCCAGCTCAGTACGCCCGTGGCAAGGCCCGTCACGGAGACGCAGGCCAGGCTGACCAGCAGGATCTTGTTGATGCGCTTGTATTTCCCCGCGCCGTAGTTCTGCCCGCAGAAATTCAGCGCCGTCTGGTGGAAGGCGTTCATGGAGACGTAGACAAAGCCCTCGATGTTCTGTGAGGCCGCGTTGCCCGACATGACTACCGAACCGAAGGAGTTGACGGAGGACTGGATCAGCACGTTGGAGATGGAGAACAGGGACCCCTGTATCCCCGCGGGAAGGCCGATGCGGATGATATCGGTCAGCTCTTTTTTGTAGAGTCGGAGCTTTTTTGCCATCAGCCGGCAGCCGTCCGTCCGCGCGCCCAGCGCCAGCAGCACCAGCACGGCGGAAAGAGTCTGGGAGATGGCGGTGGCCAGCGCCACGCCCGCCACGTCCATTTTCAGAACGATAACGAAGAACAGGTTCAGGATCACGTTCAGCACACCCGCCGCCGTCAGGTAGTACAGCGGCCCCTTGGTGTCGCCTGCCGCCCGCAGGATCGACGCGCCGAAGTTGTACAGCATATTGGAGGTCATGCCGCAGAAATACAGGCGCATATAGACGGCGGAAAGGTCGATCACGTCCTCCGGCGTGCCCATCAGCTCCAGCGCCTTCCGGGCAAAGCACAGCCCGAAGGCGGTCAGCAGCAGCCCGCCGATGGCGGCGGTGGGAATGGCCGTGTGGACGATCCGGTGGACCCGGTCGTGGTCGCCTGCCCCCAGCGCCTGTGCCGTGGTGACGCCCGCGCCCACCGCCAGCCCGATGAACAGGTTGACGATCAGGTTGATGACGGAGCCCGTCGCCCCCACGGCCGCCACGGAGATGCTGCCGCAGAAGCGCCCTACCACCACCAGATCCGCCGCGTTGAACAGCAGCTGCAAAACGCCGGTGAGAATGATGGGAACCGTATATAAGATGATGTTTTTCAGCAGCGGACCTTCCGTCAGGTCCGCCCGGATATGTCGCATGGAAATCTCCTTGGTCGAAAAAATCAGAACTGCGCTTTGGTTTCGCAGTAGACGCAGCGGTAGACCTTGTTCTCCCGATCGGTGAGGCGGAAGAGCTGCGCCAGCTCCTGCTCGGTGGAGGTGATGCAGCGGGGGTTTTTGCAGCGGACCACGCCGTGCAGGAGCTCGGGCATGTCGATGGCTTTTTTCTCCACCAGCCGGTCTTCCTTGATGACGTTGACGGTGGCGCCGGGATCGACGAAGCCGATCACGTCCAGATTGACCGGGATATCCGCGTCGATCTTGATGATGTCCTTTTTGCCCATTTTGCGGCTGTTGACGTTCTTGATGATGGCGACGGAAACGTCCAGCGCGTCCAGCCCCAGCAGCTCATACAGCTTCATGCCGCGGCCGGCGGTGATGTGGTCGATGACGATGCCGTTCTGGATGGAATCGATATTCATATGGTGCCCGCCTCCTTCAAAAGCTTGCGCATCAGCGCCATGCGCATATATTTGCCGTTGAGCACCTGCTTGAAATAGCAGGCCCTCGGGTCCTCGTCCACCTTCACGCTGATCTCGTTCACGCGGGGCAGGGGATGGAGGATGTTCATATCCGGCTTGGCGTTTTTCAGCTTGTCCGGCGTTAAAATGTAGCTGTCCTTCAGCCGCAGGTAGTCCTCCTCGTTGAAGAACCGCTCCTTCTGCACGCGGGTCATATAGAGGATGTCAAGGTCCGGCATGGCCCCTTCCAGATCGGTGGTCTGCACGTAGGGGATGCCCTTTTTCTGCAGCACGTCCTTTTTGACGTAGCTGGGGACTTTGAGCTCCTCCGGGGAGATCAGAACGAATTTTACCCCCGGATAGCGGGACATGGCGTTGATCAGGGAGTGTACTGTGCGGCCGAATTTCAGGTCGCCGCAGAAGCCGATGGTCAGATCGGTGAAACGGCCCTTCTCCCGGTAGATGGTCAACAGGTCCGCCAGGGTCTGGGTGGGGTGGCAGTGACCGCCGTCCCCCGCGTTGATGACGGGGACGGAGGCGTTGTTGGCGGCCACCAGCGCCGCGCCCTCCTTGGGGTGGCGCATGGCGATGATATCCGCATAGCAGCTGATGACCTTGGCGGTATCGGCCACGCTTTCGCCCTTGCTGGCGGAGGAGGTGGCGGCCCCGGCCATGGAGATCACGTTGCCGCCCAGCTCGTACATAGCGGCTTCAAAGCTCATGCGGGTGCGGGTGGAGGGCTCAAAAAACAGGGTGGCCAGCTTCTTGCCGCGGCAGACGTCGGCGTATTTCGCCGGGTTTTCGATGATATCCATCGCCGTGGCGATCAGTTCTTCGATCTCGGCCGGGGAGAGGTCGAGGATGTCGATAATGCTTCTCATGGGGTTCCTTTCTCATGTAGCACGGCGCCTTGCGCCGTTAATCAGAATACGTTTTATTTGATCCAGCTCTCGTCCGACGGGTTGTTGCGGAAGGCGATCAGCCGGGCGATGTCTTCGGGCTTGATATAGCCCTCCTCGGCGGCGACTTGGGCGATGGTATCGAAATCCGTCAGGGATACGTTTTTTACCTCGGCGGCTGCCAGCCGTTCGAGGCCCTTTTTCATGCCGTAGGTGAAGATGGAGGCGATGCCCAGCACTTCCGCCCCGGCTTCCCGCAGCACGTTGACGACCTCCAGAACGGAGCCGCCGGTGGAGATCAGGTCTTCCACCACCACGACCTTCTGTCCCTTTTCAAGGCGGCCCTCGATCTGGTTCTGTCGTCCGTGGTCCTTTGCGCCGCTGCGCACGTACCCCATGGGCAGCCCCATGATGTGGCCGGTGATGGCGGCGTGGGCGATGCCCGCGGTGGAGGTGCCCATCAGCACTTCCGCGTCCGGATAGTGCTCGCGGATGATCTCCGCCAGCCCGTTTTCCACGTCCGTGCGCACGTCAGGCGCAGTCAGCGTCAGCCGGTTGTCGCAATAGACGGGGCTTTTGATGCCGGAAGCCCAGGTGAAGGGCTCCTCCGGGCGGAAAAACACGGCCTTGATTTTCAATAAATCCTTTGCGATCAGAATCTGATAATCCATTGCAATATCCTTTCTTATCGTAGCACGGCGCCTCGCGCCGTTAAATGCGTTATTGTTAATATGATACTTCGAAATCCTCTGTCTTCAGGTCGCAGTAATACCGGCCCTTTTCGGCGGTGAACTTCAGAACGCAGTAATCCGGGTCGGTCACACCGCCCTTATAAAACATCGTGTCGCCCTTTTTCCAAATCCGGTTCTTCGTCTCCTGATCCGTCAGCACTTCCATTGTGCCTGTCAGCAGCACCCCGGTATATTTCACCAGCCCTTTGCGGTAAAAATAGACGCTGGCCTTCGGATTTTCCTGAAAATGCCGGACGCGCATGGAAGAGGTGTTGGTGGAGAAATAAAACTCCCGCAGACCGGACCGCTCCCGAGGTTTCAGCATCGCTTTCACAGTGGGGAAGCCCGCCCCGTCAACGGAACAGAGGAAGCTGACCTTTCGCTTGTCGATGAACGCTTCGATTTGTCTCAAATTGACCATTTATGTTTGTCCTTTTTCTGCGTAGCACGGCGCATTGCGCCGTCTGGCGTTTGCCCATGTTGAATCGTTTGCCCTGTTGCCATATCTGAGGGGAACGGTTATCCTTCTGCAATGAATTATATTTTGTCGGAACCGCCTGACGGCGCAATGCGCCGTGCTACGTGAGAATCATCCGACGAATTCCGTCACGCAACGCTCATACGCCGCTACGGGGTCGGCGGCCGCGGT
>CAMVNL010000175.1 GCA_947168785.1 uncultured Clostridia bacterium
ATCACCGTCATCGCGGTGCCTTCCAACGCGGAGGACGTGAACGAGCTGCGGTGGGAGAGCAGCGACCCAAGGGTGGTGCAGACCGACGGCAGGGGCAACGTCACCGCCCTTTCCTGCGGCAGAGCGGTGATCCGCGTTTACGGCAAGGCGGCCTCCGCCGCCGTGGAGGTCACCGTCACCGCCAACCTGCAGGGGATCGTCATCACCCCGAAAAAGCTGCGGCTCAAGCCCGGCCACAAGCAGCAGGTGACCTGCAAGGGCTATCCGTATGATTCCGCGCCGCTGCAGCCCATGTGGTCCTTTGACAACACCGCCATCGGCGTGTGCCGCCCCGTGGGGGACGGCAGAAAGTGCGTGGTCATCTCCGGCAACCGGGTCAAGGCCAGGTCCAATCTGATCTGCGTCGACCAGCTCACCGGTCTTCGGGCCTACTGCCCCGTGGATATCACCCCGAAAATGAGTGCGGTGGAGCTGCTGGTCGCGCTGTTGCTGCTGGTGTGCATCGTCGTTCCGCCGTTCCAGATCGTTTCCCTGCTGGCAGGGATCGTCTTTGCGGTACTCATCGGCGTCAATCAGCCGTTTTTCAGCAAAAAAGCCACCGCGCTGACCATCATACTGTCCATTCTCGCCGGGATCGTCTGGATCCTGATTGATGCGTTATAACGAAAGGAGCAACCCTCATGTTCAAATCGTTTACGGAAGGCCTCGTAAACCCCGAGGCAGCTTCCCTGCAAAATAAGACGGAGACCGTCAACCGGATGGCGACCGAACTCCCCGACCCCGGGCAAAAGCTGGAGCCCGCTGTCAGCACACTCGGCGGCAACAACCGGAATGACGTTTCCCTGAACCGTCATAACGGAAAAGAATTGCTGCTGAACCAGACGGAAGGCGCGGGAAAATTCATCATCGGCGAACCGGTCGAATCGGCGCAGGCTTCCGCCGACGCGGTCAGAATGCCCTCCCCCGGGAATCTGGGGCCCGGCAAAACCACCATGGAATACCGCATTCCTGCGGATGAGGGCGACATACAGGAAAGCGTAAGAACAACCGCTCCCTTTGCCAACGGCGACCGGTTCAGCGAGCGGGAACCCGGCTCTGACAAAAAGAACCTATTATATCAGGAAGTCCCAAACGGGCGTTTCGCGGATGGATATGAGAGCGCGGAGTCGACCGCCGTCAATGGTCCTGGCGAGATCCGCATTGAACACGAGCCCGCCCCTGATAAAACGACGTTGGAAAACAGGGGAATCGAAAGCAATGAACCACCCCTGCACTCTACGCTGGAGCATCTGTTCGATCAGCCCCACGCAAATGAGACGACCGGATCCGCTGCCGACGTCCGCATTCCCCTGATCAACGAACCCTCTGTCCTCGACAGCGAGGATGCCCCGCGGGCGGAGCTTGCGAAAACGACGCTGGAGCATCGTTTTTCCGACGCGCCGGACGACGGCGGCAGAACGCTTATCGGCAGCAAACTGCCGGAAGGACGCCTCAATCCCGCCATCTTCAACACCGACGCGCCCTTTTCCCCCGCGCCCGAAGATGCTTTCCGGACGACCGGTGAAAACCGGTTGACCGACGCAGAAGGAACCGCTGAGGCGGCAGCGCCGTCGCGCATCAATCTTACCAATCAGATGGCGTCGGACCACCCCGGCAGATTTACCGTTTACGGCCCGGAAGATATTGACGCATAAATGACGTCAGCATAAAACAATCCCGTGATCACGGCCTGTGTGGCAAGCGGATCACGGGATTACTGTTTTTTTAGGTCAATACGGAAAACAATCCGTCAGCTGACTTTCTTCAGCTCAATGACGGTGCCGTCTGCGCCGGTCAGCGTCATGGTATTCACGCCGAACTTCACGGTGTAAACCTCCGCGCCGGCGATGGAGTCGATCAGCTCGCCGCGGTTGATGGTCAGCTGATCACCGGAAAGCGTATAGGTCATATCCACGTTGGTGATGCCGTCCAGCACGGGGGCGGAACCGGTGCCGTCCTCACGGAAGGTGTAGGTACGCTCGGTCACCACGTTCAGAATGGTGGTCTGCTGATAGGACCAGGTGCCGATAATCAGGTTCTTCTGCACCTTGGCGCAGCCGGCAAAGCACGCCAGCACCAATACCAGCGCAAGGGCCATGCAAAGGATCTTTTTCATTTTAACACCTCTTTTCGCATTCATTATACCCCATTGGGAAAGGAATTGCAAGAGATTTCATGTGATTCACGGGAACGTCCGGAGGACTTCTGACGACAAACGACTAAAAACGGACGTCTGAACAATCACACGTCCAGCGCGGTCAGGTCGTCGACGGTCTCCCTGCGGACGGCCACGTAACTGTCCCCGTCCTTCAGCATGACGATGGGGGGCCTTGGCAGGCGGTTGTAGTTGGAGGCCATGGAATAGTGGTACGCGCCGGTGGTGAGGCAGGCGATGACGCTCCCCCGCCCCGTGCTCGAGGGCAGGCTGACGTTCTCCTGAATGATGTCGCCGCTCTCACAGCAGCGGCCCACCACGGAGCAGACCAGCTCCGCCGGTTCATTCATCTTCTCCGCGTTATACAGCGTATAGGGCGCGCCGTAGAGGGCGTAGCGGGGGTTGTCCGTCATGCCGCCGTCCACGGAAACGTAGGTCTTGAAGCCGGGGATCTCCTTCACCGTCCCGGCGGTGTAGAGGGTCAGCCCCGCGTCCGCCACGATGCTGCGGCCCGGCTCAAAGCAGACCGTCGGAAGGGCAATCCCGAGGGACGCCGCCTTTTCTTTCATGTGAGCAGCCACCTGACGGATATTGGCGGCGATATCAATTTCCGGATGGGAGGCGACGTACCGCACGCCGTAGCCGCCGCCGAGGTCCAGCATGGCCGCCGTATAGCCGTATCCGGCCTTCATTTCAGCGATAAAGGTCAGCATCACGTCGGAGGCCCGCAGATACACGTCGGAATCGAACACCTGCGACCCCACGTGACAGTGAAAGCCCTGCAGCGATACGTGGGGCAGCGTCAGGGCGCAGGCGGTCAGCTCCTCCGCCTGGCCGGTCTCGATGGCCGCGCCGAATTTGGAATCCACCTTGCCGGTGGAGATGGCGGCGTAGGTGTGGGGGTCGATGCCGGGGGTCAGCCGCAGCAGCACCTTCTGCGTAAGGCCGCGCCGGGCCGCCTCCGCCTCAAGGGCGGTCAGCTCCTCCCGGTTATCCGCCACAAAGTACCCCACGCCCTGATCCATGGCATAGGCGATATCCGCGTCCGTCTTGTTGTTGGAGTGGAAGAAGGCGTTTTCCATAGGGAACCCCGCCTTCACGGCGGTGCAGATCTCGCCGGAGGAGACCACGTCGGTCCCCATCCCCTCCTCCTTCATGATCTCATAGATCCGCTTGAAGGAGGCGGCCTTGGAGGCGTAAAGGACCCTGCCGTTGCCGTCGAAGGCGTCGTTCACCGCGTCGAGATAGGTGCGGCAGCGCTCCCGGATGCGGTCTTCATCCAGAAGATACAGGGGCGTTCCGTAGCGTTTGGCCAGCTCCACCGTGTCCTGGCCCGCGAAGAGCAGACGCCCCTCGGGAGAGACGGAGAGATTGGAACAGATCATCTTCTCTTTTTCTAATACCGTTGTCATAATGGTTCCTCTTTATCAAATTGTGAGTTTGTCGCGCTGATGCGTGCCAAACAGTCGCCAGTCGCCAGAAGCGGCGTGTTGCGCCGCAGTCGCAAGAAAGAGTTGTTCCCCCTGATTTTCCACAGGACCGTCCGGAGGACTTCTGGAGACTGGCGACTCGCGACTGGCGACTGGATTTGTCGAGCGACAGCTCGACAAATCCCTCTTTTACAGCATCCTCGCCCGCAGTTCTTCGGGAGACAGGGGGGACAGATCGCCGGGGGCGATATCGAACACGGTCTTGCAGCCGTTGTCGCCGCGGGCGTGCATTCGGCAGATCGCTCTGGCGAAGGCCACGATCGCGCTGGCGGTGAATTCCGGGTTGGAATCCAGCTTCAGGCTGTATTCGATCACGTGGCTGTGCTCGCCGTTGAGGCCCGTCTTGCCGGTGCGGATCACAAACCCGCCGTGGGGCAGCTCGCCGTGGTCCCGCTTCATCTCCGCCTCGGAGATAAAGTGCACGGTGGTGTCGTATTCGTCAAAGTAGTTGGGCATGGTCTTGATCTCGTGTTCGATCCTTGCCAGGTCCGCGCCGTCCTCTGCCACCACGTAGCACTCTCTGGTGTGCTTTTCGCGGGTGGTCAGCGTGGGGTTGGTCCCGGCCCTCACCTGCTCCAGAGCGGAGGGGACGGGCACCGTGTACTGCCGGGCGTCCTTCACGCCGGCGATACGCCGAACCGCGTCGGAATGGCCCTGGCTGACGCCCCGGCCCCAGAAGGTATAGTCGTTCCCCTCCGGCAGAATGGAGGAGGCGTAGCAGCGGTTCAGAGAGAACATGCCCGGGTCCCAGCCGGCGGAGATCAGCGCGATATGGCCGCTCTCTTTTGCCGCCGCGTCCACGTTTGCAAAATGGGAGGGGATCTTCGCATGGGTATCGAAGCTGTCCACCACGTTGAAATCCTTTGCCAGCATGGGCGTCATGGCGGGCAGATCGGTGGCCGAGCCGCCGCAGATGATCAGCACGTCGATCTCGTCCTTGTACTTTCCGATCTGATCCGCCGGATAGACGCTGACGCCTGTCAAGGTCTTTACCTTGTCAGGATCGCGCCGGGTGAACACGCCGAAAAGCTGCGCGTCCGGATTCTGCCGGATGGCGCATTCCACGCCCTTACCAAGATTGCCGTAACCGTAAATTGCCAGTTTCATATCAACACTTCCCCTTGTGAAAAATATAACGAGTTAACTGTCGGCGGAATCAGAACCGGATCATATCCGCCATATCGTAAAGCCCTGCGGCTTTACAGCAGAGCCATTCGGCGGCGGCCAGCGCCCCTTCGGCAAACAGCGCCCGGCTGTGGGCCTCGTGCTTCAGGGTGATGGTTTGGTTCTGCGTCCCCACGATCACTTCATGCTCGCCGACGATATTGCCCATACGGATGGCGTGAATGCCGATCTCATTCCGGGTCCGTTTCCCCTGTCCGCTTCTGCCGCAAACCGTAAAGGCTTCCGGCTTTACACTTTTGATCGCCTCGGCGATGGCAAGGGCGGTGCCGCTGGGGGCGTCCAGCTTGCGGTCGTGGTGCTTTTCCACGATCTCGATCTCCGCGTCGGGCATGACGGCGGCGGTTTTCTTCGCCAGCTCGATCAACAGCGCGATCCCCAGCGAATAGTTGGCGGCAAAAAAGACCGGGATCTTCCGGGAGGCCGCCTCGATGCATTCCTTTTCTTCCGCCGTCTGACCGGTGGTGGCCAGCACCACGGGAATACCGTTTTTTACGGCGAAATCCATCAGTTCATGGGTCATGCTGTGGTGAGAAAAATCCACCACGCAGTCCACGTTCTTGTCGGCTTCCGCAAAGCTCTTCGCGCAGGGAACCGGCGTTTCCCCCTCGGCAAAGGCGTCTACCCCCGCCGCAAGGGCGATATTCCGGTAACCGGCTTCGGTCAGCTTCACCACTTCCCTGCCCATGTGCCCGCACAATCCGCTCAATAATATCTTCATTTCCAAATCCTCAATTCCTACCCACTAACCACTAATCACTAACCACTAATCACTAACCACTAAATCAGCTTCTGCTCCCGCATCAGCGCCAGCAGCGTTTCCTCGTGGTCCTTCTCCATGGGCGTGAGGGGCAGGCGGAGATAATTCTCGCCGTAGCCCATGGCGGCGCAGGCCGCTTTCACCGGGAT
>CAMVNL010000176.1 GCA_947168785.1 uncultured Clostridia bacterium
CGGTCGGTGCTTCTGCCTGCGGCAGAGGTCTCCACCGGAGACCCGCACCGTTGCAGCGCAGTTCCGATTTGACGGCGCAGGGCGCCATGCTGCGCGGAATAACATTTGTGAAACAAACGCAGCTGAGGCTGCCTGCTGCGGAATCCTGCAAAACCCTATTTCCAAAAACGCTTCCCCCGCAAAAAATCCCTTCCGTCTGCATCGGGACGGAAGGGATGCTTTTTTATGATATTTACCTTTCAGCGCATTCACTAACCACTCGGATCACTCCGCCAGAAACGCCCGGATCTCATCCAGATACGCCTTGACGGTATCATCCACGCTCATGTAGATCTCATGCTTGCAGTTTTTGAATTGCACCAGTCTGCCGTTGGGGATCAGGCCGATGAACTGGTCCTCCGCTTCGCTGTAAACGGAGGTATCCACCTCCGGCTGGCAGAGCAGCACGGGGCAGGTGATGCGTTTGCAGCGGACCGGGTCCAGGTTCAGCTTTGTGACGCGGATGGCCTCGCTCACCCACCGGTTGGAGGGGTTTGCGGTCTGCAAACTCATGTCGGCGCAGCGCTTGGCCATATAGTAGTCAAAACGGGCTTTGCTGGTATCGTGGCTGTTTTCATAGGTCTTCAGCGGGTCGAAGCCGGTGGAGCCGATGACGGGCTTATTGGCCCGGCCCGCCAGCATGAAGCCCTTTGTCAGCACGTTCGTCACCGCGTGGGGCATGCCCGCCGTGCGGGGGGAGATCATGGGCGCGGAGAGCACTGCCTTTTTGAAAACGCCGGGGTGCTCCTGCAAATACTGCACGGCTACCGCCCCGCCCATGGAGTGGGAATAGAGGTACAGCGGCAGCCCTGCGGACGCGGGCTTGACCACCTTGTTGACAAAGGTATGCAGGTCGTCGATATACTCGTCGAAATACTTGATGCAGACCGTGTTGGGGTCGCTGTTGTAGCGGAAGGAGCAGCCGTGGCCACGGTGGTCGATGGCGAACACGTTGTAGCCCATGTGCAGGAAATAGAAGGCCATTTCCCGGAATTTTTCGGCGCTTTCGGTAAAGCCGTGGCTGATGACCACGCTGCCTACAGGCTCTTCGCACAGGTACCGCTCAAATCCGATGGTGCAGCCGTCCCAGGATTCAAAATTACTCTTGCCCCCGTGGGCCGCAAGATAGGGCTCCACGGTGTTTTTCATGTCCTCCGCGTAGGTGTTTTCACTGGCGAAGGGCAGGCCGTTGTATTGTTCCATATATATTTCCCCTTTTTTCTTGATTTACCATTTCATTTTATCAAACCGAAACAAAAAAATCAATATAAGGATTGGCAGATCTGAAAATATTGTCAGAAAAGCGGAGGCAGAATGATGCCGCCGCGATATCGCGGAATGTATAATCCGGGCAGGACGGCGCAAACTACCGTTGAGGTGATACCAATGTCAAAGAAGGAAAAGAACCGCCGGAAGCAGACGGCGACAGACGCTTGGAACAACGAAATAATGGAAAGCCCCGGGTCCGCAGTGACGGAAGAGCTGCGCCGCCCCCGGGAAACGCCCGGCGACCGGGCCATCGACGTGCTGGACAACCACACGCCGGATATCGATCTGTAAACGGGCAACGCAGGCTCCCTGAACGGCATTCGTTCGGGGAGTTTTTTTGTTGCATCCAACGGCGGCGGGACAACGCGGGGTAAACAACCGTCGTCACACGGCGCACGGCGCCGTGCCGCCGTGCGAGAACCCTCCGTGCTGCATGATTCTTCCGCAAAAAATCCCTGCGGGATATTTACAGGCCCCGGAAAATATGCTAAGATTGATTCTATCAGACGCGGCGGCTTATTTCTGACTGCCGCCGCGCAAGGGGAGGAACCAACGGTATGCAACTGATCAAAAACACCATCAAGATCGGGCTGGAAAGGCCCGTGAAGCTGCTCCACGTGACGGATACCCACATCGGGCTGGCGGACGAGCGGGACGACGAGCGCAAGCGCGCGTTGGCAAAGCGTCTCTCCACCCCCGAAAAAGAACAATATCTCAACGAGCACATCGCCTACGCCAAGGAAAACTGCGACCTGCTGGTCCACACCGGCGACCTGATGGACTTCGTCTCCCACGCCAACGTGGACAAGGCCCGGGAGATCGTGGCGGACGACCACTTCTTCTTCATCGCCGGCAACCACGACTATTCCCAGTACGTGGGCGAGGCCTGGGAGGATGAGGCCTACCGCATGAACAGCTATATGCAGATGGGCTACGGGCTGGGCGTGCCCATGTTCTTCAACGCCCGCGAGGTTGGCGGCGTGAATATCGTGGGTATCGACAACAGCTATTACCGGTTCGCGGACTGGCAGATCTGGCGGCTGAAAAAGGAGGCCGAAAAGGAGCTGCCCATCGTCCTGGCCTTCCACGACCCGCTGTTCGAGCAAGCCCTCTACGACTATCACATGGCCATCCCGGGGAGCGACTGCACCTATATCGTGGGCTGCGATGAGGAGCATCTGCTGCCATACAGCGAGTTCCGGGCGGTGCAGCAGCGCCCCGACGAACCCACCCTGCGGATGATCGACTACATCAAATCGGAGCCGCTCATCAAGGCCATTCTCACCGGCCACCTGCATTTCAACTTTGAAAGCGACGTGGCCGAGGGGCTGCCCCAGTTCGTCACAGGCGGCGGCTACGGCGGATGGGCCCGCGAGCTGACCATCGAATAAAAAAAGGAGGAGCGACATGCGGCACTATAACGATTTTATCGTCTCCTTTATGGAGCGCTATCACTACCCGGAAATCGCCGTAAAAGAATTTACCCGGATCGAAAAGCGGCTGGACGCGGAAAAGGACTTCGGCGACCGCTTTGACGCCATTCTGAACGGCTATATGTTCCCGGAGGCGGACGGCCTGGGCCAGGCGCTGGATGAGGTCAAAAAGCTGGGGGAGGAATACGGCGAAAACGAATATACCATCCAGTTTATGCTGATCCTCAACTGTATGCCCATCCTCAAGGAACGCTATGACGCGGCGGGGATCGACGGGAAGATTTTCTGGGATTCGGCGGACGACCTGCGCTGCAAGCTGCTGGAGTGCATCAAGTGCAAGGAGGTGCCCGGCACCTTCGTGGCGGGCTGGAACGACGGCTTCCTGAAGATGGACCGGTTCGCATACGGCCGCTTCCAGTATGAAGTACGCAAGTACGATTTCGACTTCGATTTCATCACCCGCACCGGTCACCGGGTGCGCCGGGGGGATACGCTCATCAACTTCCACATCCCCTCCAGCGGCGTGCCGCTGACGGACGAGGTGCGGCTGGCCTCCTATAAAGAGGCCTACAAGCACTACGTCCACCTTTTTCCGGATGGCAAGGTCATCTTCTGCTGCGGCAGCTGGCTGCTGTACCCGAAGCACCGGGAATTTCTGCCGGAGAACTCCAATATATTGAAATTCATGAGCGATTTCGAGATCGTCTCCTGGTCGGAGAAGGACGGCTTTCCCAACGACTGGCGGGTGTTCGACAAATACGCGGGCCTGCCTTACGATCAGCTTCCCCGGGATACCTCCCTGCGCCGCGCCTACGCGGATTGGCTGGTAAAGACCGGCAAGGGCGGCGACGCCTTCGGCGTGATCGTGTTCGACGGGGAGAAGATCTGCCGGTAAACCGGCAGATCAGTCGCCAGTCGTCAGTCGCCAGTTGCCAGTCGCCCTCCGGGCGGTCCTGTGGATCTTCCTGTTCCCGGTAGCACGGCGCATTGCGCCGTCTGGCGTGTGCCCATGATGATATATTTACCTGTCAAATCACTTATCTGATAGGGTTACTATGCTACCGGTCAACAATCTTTTCCGGTCGCGGCCGACGGTGTGATACGCCGTGCTGCGCAATATAACATTCCCTCAACAGCGGCACTGAGGTGCCGCGCTACGGCGAATAATATAAGAAAGGACTCTGATCAACCAATGAAAACCTTCGTATTCCAGGGCGATTCCATCACCGACGCGGGAAGAAGCCGCGATAACGACGATTACAGAGGCAACGGCTACCCCACGCTGGTGGCGGCGCGGCTGGGCGCGGATCATCCCGGCGAGATCCGCTTCCTCAACCGGGGCGTCAGCGGCGACCGGGTGGTGGACGTCAACTCCCGCATCAAACGGGACCTCATCAACCTGAAGCCGGATTACCTCTCCATTCTCATCGGTATCAACGACGTGTGGCACGAGCTGGGCGGCAACCGCAACGGCGTGGCCAACGACAAATATTACCGGACCTACTGTGAGATCATCGAAGAGGTGCAGACCATGTGCCCCGGCGTGAAGATCTTTATTCTGGAGCCCTTCGTGCTGAAGGCCGCCGCCACCGCGGGCGAATGGGGCGTGTTCAAAAAAGAGACCGCCCTGCGGGCTAAATCCGCCAAGGCCGTGGCGGAAAAGTACGGTCTGACCTTCGTGCCGCTGCAGGAGACCTTCGACGCCCTGTGCGAAAAGGCCGACCCCTCCTACTGGCTGCTGGACGGGGTACACCCCTCCGCCATGGGCCATCAGGTCATCGCCGACGCGCTGTGCGGGGCTTTTCAGAAAGAATCCTGATAGCGCTATCTAAAAAAACGGCGGTCCCCGAACGATTTCGTTCAGGGACCGTTATCATTTTGTCTTGCGCATTACCGCAGGATCAGCCCAGCACGCCCTTCAGGCCAAGCGCTTTGACGAGCCTTGCCCATACGTTGATAAAATAGGTGTAGATCCGGTAGATCCAGGACCCGACGCCGCCCTTGCCGGTCTCCGGCAGGGAGTAGGAGGAGGTGTACCGGCACAGCCAGCTGATCATGCCCTGGGGATAGGTCAGCGTCACTTCGTTGCCGTTGCCGTCCTGGGTCACGCTGCCGGTGAAGGTGGAATTGTCGTACATGAACATATCGTAGGTGGCGGCGTACCAGGTGTCGTGGGTGGTGCCGGGGCGGGAGCCGTCCGGCTTGAGGGCGGTATCAAAGATGGTGATGCGGCACTTGTCACGGCAGGCGGAGGCGTTCATCAGCTTCTGCCAGTCCGGTTTGATCCAGGTGTTATAGCCCATATAGCAGTCCGTTTTGCTGGAAAGCTGCCAGATCGGGACGTTCTTCACGCCGTTTGCCACGCTGTCCGTCAGCTTGTAATAGGGGCTGCAGGGGAAGATGGCGGCGAACATCTGCGGGTATTTCGCGGCCAGCTTCAGCGTCATTTTGCCGCCCATGGAAAGACCACCCAGATAGATGCGGGTGGGATCAATCCGGTCTCTATTCTGCCGGATATAGTCGTCGATCATTTCCTTCAGGGGCGCCATATAGCGGTCCTCCCAGTCCGCTACCACCTCGGAGGAACGGGGGGCGAGGATAAACGCGCCGCCGCCGGTGAAGCGGGACTGGAACTCCGCGGAGGCCCAGTAGGAGATGTCGTTTTTCGTGATCTGCCGGCCGGGATAGCCGCCGGAGACAAGCCCGTGCAGCCACACCACCAGCGGCAGCCTGCCGGAGGTGGAACCCTCATCCGGCGCGTAGGCGTAATAGTCCATGGTGATGCCGTTGGTCTCGGGCGCAATGCCGAGGGTAAACTGGTCCCGCAGGGCGTCAAGCCCGGCGGAAAGCGGCTGGGCGGCGGAGACAGCCGGCGCGGCGATCATCGACATGATTACCAAAACTAATATGACAGAAAGTATTTTTTTCATACATTTTTCCTCCCTTTCCCATTCAGTATAATACATGCACTTTTTTTTGTCAACGATTTTTATTATTG
>CAMVNL010000177.1 GCA_947168785.1 uncultured Clostridia bacterium
TATTGCGGCGTTTAGACAAGCAGAAATCTTCAAGTATTAATTGGTGGAGCAGTATAATCCGCCGACTTCCGTTTCAAAAAAATGCGGCGGTATGGTGTCTGGCGGTTTTTGATCTGCTTTGCCTGATTGGCTCCGGGGTTCTCATCTTTTGGATGGAGATCAGGGAGAATATCATCTTTTTGTAACAGAAAGTCTGCGTCAGCGAAAGGAGCGATCGTGTGAAAAAATTTTTCGGCATGATCCCCACCGCCAGCATCGTGCTGGCCATCGTCACCGTCATGTTCGCGGTGTGGGGCGTGTATCAGAACAATCTCTATAAGCGCGTGTGCGAGACCTTTGACGGCGCCGCCCAATTGGAGGCGGACGCCCTGACCCCGGCGCAGATGAACGCGCTTAACGGGCAGCTTGTCTGCCTGAAGGGAAAGCTCACCCTGCAAAACGCGCCGAAGGATCCCATGACGGGCTTCACCCTGCCGGACGCGCTGGTGCTGGTCCGCAAGACGGAGATGTACCAGTATTCTCTTTCCGGCGACGAGGTGGTCACGGGATTTTACGAAGGCCAACAGGCGAATATCGTCGGCAAGAACGATGAATCCTATGAAAACCCGGTCTTCCCGGAGGGTTTTTATTCCTTGATGCTGCTGGCGGACGTCTCCGTCGGCCCCGTCAAACTGGCGGACGATTTTATTTATACCTTTACAAACGGCTATCCCTATCTGGAGGATACGGAGGGCTTTGTGGAGGCTGCGCCGGGACAAAGCTTTGGAAACGCCCGAGGGCTGGCGCGGGGGGGCGGCTGCGACGTCAGGGGCGACCCGGAAAATCCGAAGCTCGGCGATCTGCGCATCCGCTATGAGTATATCCCCTTGTCGCAGCATGACGGCAGCCTGTTCTTCTTCGGCAGGCTGTCCGGCGGCGTGCTGGGGGCGGACGACACAGCCAACAACGTATTTATGACGGACGGCTGCGACACCTTCGAACAGGTACGGGAGAAGATCCCCGGCAGCCGCAAACAGGATGCTGCCGGGCTGAACCTGATCGTCGCGCTCGCCGCCGCGGCGGCCGTTATCGTGTTTGTGGCGGTCACCGTAAGGAACAGAAAGAGAGGCGCGGGAAAATGAAAGCAATGAAAAAAACGGCCCTTGCGCTGTGCGCCCTGCTGCTGTTGTTCGCGCTGGCCCCCTTTGCGCCGGCGGATTTCGGCGATTACGGCGGCGATTCGGATTACGGCGGCTACGACAGCTACGATTCGTACGACTCCTATGATTCCTATGATTATGATGACGACGACGATTCCTACGGCTGGTTCGGCGGCAGCGACAGCTACGGCGGCTCAAGCCCCCGAAAAGACTATTATTATCACTTTACCTCCTATCCCGACGACGCGGTCTATTACGGCACCGTGAAGCTGGCGGATCACGCCGGCAATTCGGTGGAAGCGGCCTATCTGACGTCCTCCGCGCTGTTTCCGGAAGAGGACGACGACGACGGCGTCACGCTGGTGGGCGGCATCTTCTTCTGTTGTATCGTCGCCATCATCGTGGTGATCGTCGTGCGCAGGAAGCGCGGCGGCGGATCGGGCTTCCGGGGCGGCCGTCCCGGCGGATCGGCCACAAGAAGCACCCCCATCCGGTCCATGGCGCCCGGCGCGCAGCCTACGCCCCAGAGCCAACTGAAGCATCTCAACGAATACTACCGGCTGGACCCCAACTTCTCAGAAGCGGAGCTGTGTGAAAAGATCTCCAACCGGTACGTGAAATTCCAGAACGCCTGGCAGGATAAAAATCTGGAGGAGCTGCGCCCTTACCTGACGGACGCCTTCTACGCCCAGATGGACCGCCAGCTGGACAACTACCGCCGCAACCGGCAGACCAACCGGATCGAACGGATCGCGGTGCTGGGCGTGACGCTGCAGGGCTGGCAGCAGCGGGGCGGCGAGGATATCATGGTGGCAAGGCTGCGCACCCGCATCGTGGATTACGTCACCGACGACGCTTCGGGGCGGATCGTCCGCGGCAGCAACACGGCGGAAAAATTCATGGAATATGAATGGACGCTGACCCGTAAGACGGGCGTGCAGACCGGCGTCAACGACGGCGTACGGGTGCAGAACTGCCCCAACTGCGGCGGCGTGGTCAATATCAACCGCACGGCCCGGTGCCCCTACTGCGACAGCATCATCACCGTGGAGGCCACCGATTGGGCGGTCAGCGGCATCAAGGGCATTTCACAGCATACCGCTGGCAGATAAGTATTTTGAAGATCGATCCCAATCGATCGAACGGCCCCGGGCAGCGCGTCCGGGGCCGGTTTTTCGTTCTTTACGGATGACGGTGGCGCGGAATTGCCAATCGGCGGTTGGGCGAGGCGATTGAATGCGGAATTCGGAATGAGGAATTTTGGAAATCCTCGCCCACGGTTCTGTCGGTGCTTCTGCTTGACGGCAGAGGTCTTCACCGGAGTAAACCCGGTAGCGCGGCACCTCAGTGCCGCTCATGACATAAACAATCTTTTTTTATCAACCGGAAAAGAAGGTATTGTCTGAAAAAAACGGATCAACGAATTGTTTCATGTTGCTGAATGTTGCTTTGGTAAATAGCGGCACTGAGGTGCCGCGCTACCGATATTGCCCCGGCGAATCCGCCTTTTATCGAAAAAAACGCTCCCCGGACCGGCGTCCGGGGAGCTTGTCGTTGCGGTCGTTTACCGCGATATTTGTTTTGTTTCGGCTTGCAGTCGCCTTCCGGGATCAGTCGAAATGCTCGTCAAAGAAGTAGAAGGTGTTGAGATCGGTCCTGATCTTGAAGCTGATGTCGCCGGTGGTGCCGCTGGCCAGCTTCAGCACAGCGGGCAGGTCGTCTTTGTCCATGCCGCTGATGTCGATGCTCATGGTCTGTGCGATATCCATGGTGATCTTATAGGTGGCGGCGATGGGGCTGAAGGTCTCCGGCTCAAAATAATAGGTGACTGTCATGTTGGAGACGCTGTCGGCGTCGGTTTTGAGGAAGTCCTCATTCATCCCGGAGAACTGAAGCATGGCGGTGCTGATCAGCGAGCCGTACTGGGAGGAGATCCTGCCGATGGCGTCCACGCCTCCCTGATCCGCCAGCTTGGAATAGGTTTCCGGCTTGAGGGTGACGGTCACCTTCAGTACGTCGCCGAAATCCTTCGCCTTGATGGCGGTGAGATCGGAGGAACGGCTGCCGACGGAAACGGTATCCGGCAGGTTTTTAAGGAAGTCCACGCCGCTGACGGTCTCGGTTTTGACGGTGGCGTCATTATCCGTCAGCAGACTGACCTTGTCGGAGTCGATGATCTCGAAGGTTTTGCTGTTGACTTCCATCTTTTCGCTGAGGACCGTATATTCCGTTTCGTTGTTGTCGTTGTTTTTGAATTCCTCGTCAAACATCGGCTTGAGCAGCAACATCACGCCGGTGAATTTGGGGTTGTCGATGGCGGTATCCGTCTGAGAGAAATAGGTGAAGGTGTGGGGATCCTGCTTCAGCGGGTTGACAAGGTCGTTAAAGGAGGGGGTCCTGACCTCGCCGCAGCGGGTGCAGACGACGCCGTTTTCCACATTGATGGCTTTTGCGTTGTAGTCGTGCATCACGGCCTCAGAAAGGGTCTCGCCGCAGCGGGCGCAGACCTGGGCGGGCTCGCAGACCTCTTTGCTCTCCGCGGGAACAGCCATGGGATCGTGGCCGAGGGCGGGGACGGTTTCCTGTGCGGTGAAGATCTCGCCGCAGACCTCGCAGTGTTTGCCTTCCGTCAGACCGTCTTCGGTACAGGTGGCGGCCACGGCTTCGTCGGTCGCCTCTTTGTGCCCGGTGGCGGGCACGACCTCCTGCGGCTCAAACGTCGTGCCGCAGATGATGCAGAACAGACCGTCCGTCAGACCGTCTTCGGTGCAGGTGGCGTCCTTCCCGACGCCCTTGAGCAGCTCGTGGACAGGGAATTTGTCAAGGCCGACCGACAGCCGCAGCACGGAGCGCGCGTCGGCGGAAGAGATCTTGCCGTCCTGATCGATGTCGCACTTATACAGCGCGTCTTCCGGATACTGTTCCAGCCCGACGGACTGGCGCAGAACGAGACGGGCGTCGGCCGAGGTGACCTTTCCGTCGTCATCCATATCGCCCCAGTAAGGACAGGACTCGTCGGCGGGCGCCTCCGCGAAAACGCAGGGCAGTGAGAGGGTGGCGAGCATCGCTATGGCAAGCAGCAGCGCTATGATTTTTTTCATCAGCAAAAAACCTCCGGTACAATAATAATCACATGATCATTTTTAATGTAACATAAAACAGATAAAAATTCAACTGTTGTTTCTGAAAAATAGGGGTAAGGCGTCCGGTTTGTGACAGCGCCCCGGGATTTTGTCGTTTCCGCTCAGTCAAAGAAGTAGTAGGTATCCGTCGTATTGACGATCTCCACCTTGACAAAACCGGAGGGGGCGGTATTGCCCACGTCCTCTTCTTTCTGATAGACGTTGATCTTCTGGTCGGAATCGGTCGCCACGTGATAGACCGCGGCAAGGGGAGCAAGGGTTCGGGCGTCAAAGTAATAGGTCACGGTGGCGTCGGAATAGACGTCGCCCTCCGCCTGCAGGACCCCTTCGTTGAATTCGTGCAGGTTCTCCATGGCGGTCGTCACCTTTTCCCCATAGCCTGAGCTGATTTTCTCAATATGAGAAGAACCTCCCTCTTCGATTGAACCGGAGTAGGTTTCCGGTTTGATCGCGACGGTCATTTTGATAACGCTTCCCACTTCCCATTGGGTGTAAGGCGTCAGATCATAGTAGTTGCCTTCCCCGGAAACGTAGTAGTCCGGCAGCGTTTGCAGAAAATCCAGTCCGCTGATCTGCTGAGAAGTGAACGAAGCCACGTCTTCTTCCGTCAGCATACTGACCTTGTCAGAACCGGTCAGCGGGTACGTATCGTTATTCAGCAGCGTATATTCTTTTAAATCGGAATAGTAAGCGCTATCCTTCAGACTGTCTGCCATGGCTTTTTCAAATTCTGGCTGGAAAAGCTTCATCATTCCGGAGTATTCAGGCGTTTTTAGTTCCGTTGTCGTATGGGATAGCTCGGCAAAGGTGTGAAATTCATTTTTCAGTCGGTTGACAAGCTCGTTGAAAGAAGGGGATGAGAGTTGACGGCAGCGCGTACACCGGATCCCCTCTGTCACCGTAACGGAGGCGTTGTCGGGATAATGATGTCCTAACGGGGCGATCGGCTGCTGAGAAGTCAGAATGATCCCACAGACAGCGCAGTGTCTGCCTTCGGTTACGCCGGGTTCGGTACAGGTGGCGTCGCTCCCTGCGTCTATGACGATCGTATGTGATGCTTTTGCGGTGGGCGTCTGTTCCTTCAGAACGGTGCCGCAGACGGAGCAGTATTGCCCCTCCGTCAGTCCCGTGGCGGTGCAGGTGGCGGCCACGGCGGGCTGTGTCACGGGCGTGTGGCCCATGGCGGGCACCGTCTCCTGCGGCGTCAGAACGGCCTTGCAGACGGAACAGTGGCTGCCCGCCGTGAGACCGCTTTCGGTGCAGGTAGCCGCTTTCGCCGCGTCCGTCACGGGTTTATGCCCCTTGGCAGGCACCGTTTTCTGCGCGGTCTCTACCGCGCCGCAGACGGAGCAGACCTTGCCGGCGGTCCGGCCGGGCTTGCCGACCTCTGCCGGGATCTCCGCCGCATCCTCCGGCGTATGGCCCAGGGCATCCGTGTAATCATCTATGTACAC
>CAMVNL010000178.1 GCA_947168785.1 uncultured Clostridia bacterium
CTCCGCTTTGTCCTTGTGGATCCAGGAGCACTGCTCGCGGATGTTGGCGATCTCCACCATATAGGGGTTGAGGCCGGCCGCCGCAGCCGTCCTGCGGAAGGTGTTCTCGTGCATCCTCGGCGAGCAGGAGCAGATCACCACGCCGGTGAGGTTGTGCTCTTTGATAGCGTCTTTGATGAGGTTCTGCCCCGATTCGGAGCACATGTACTGGTAGTCGGTGGAGAAGACCACGCCGGGCTCGTGCTTCAGCATTTCAGCGACCTGCTTCACGTCGACCGTGCCGGCGATGTTACTGCCGCACCAACATACGAATACGCCGATTCTTTGCATTTCGTCTTCTCCTCCTTACTTCGTGTATTTGCGGAACGCGCTGACGATGGCCTGCTGGGGCAGGTCCTCGTCCAGCTTGTCCGGGATGTCCTGGGGTTTCAGGTGGTTCGCGCCCTGCTGACGGATCACGGCGAGGCGCACGGCCTCGATCAGCTTCGCGGGCTCCACGCTGCGGGGGCAGCGCTCCACGCAGGCAAAGCAGGACAGGCAGGTCCACAGGGATTCGGTCTTCATCAGCGGTTCAATGTCGCCCTTTTCCACCATGGAGACGAACTGATGGGGATGGTACTCCATCTCGTCGTAGTTGGGGCAGGTGCCGGAGCATTTGCCGCACTTCATGCACTTGCGGGGGTTCACGCCGCTGATTTCGAGGATGCGTTCTTTCAGGTTGGTCTTTTCCATTACGCTTCCTCCTTTACGCCCAGCGCCTCGGCCAGCACTTCCGTGAAATACTTCACGGGTACGCCGCCCTGCGCGTTTTTGGTCAGATTATAGAGGCACAGCGGGCAGGCGGTGATCATCATCTGCGCGCCGTTCGCGGCGGCGTTGTCCATCACCGCGGTCGCTCTTTTCTCTGCGATCACCCGGTTCTCCATCGTGGCGTAGCCGCCGCAGCACTCGTTGCGCATGGCGTAGGCCACGGGCTCGGCGCCCAGCGCCTTGATGAAGTTCTCCATGATCGCCGGGTTCTCCGGGTCGTCAAAGGCCATCACCTTGCCGGGGCGCAGCAGCAGGCAGCCGTAATAGGGGGCGATCTTCACGCCCTTGAGGGGCTTCACCACGTGCTTTTTCAGCTCGTCAAAGCCCACGCCGTCCCGCAGCAGCTCCAGGAAGTGGATCACCTTCGTCTCGCCCCGGTAGGGCTCGTCCAGCTTCATGTAATTGGCGACCTTGGTCACGATGTTTTCGTCGGTGGCCATATCGTGGTTGACCTGCTTGAGCACGTTGTGGCAGGCGGAGCACATGGTCACAAGGTCCCGGCCCTGCTCTTTGGCGGACAGCAGCGCCCGGACGGAGGAGAGCTTCGTCGCGATCTCGTCCTTCGCCATGGGGTACACGCCGCCGCAGCACTGCCAGTCGGGGAGCTCTTCCAGCTCAATGCCCAGCGCCGCCGCCGAAGCCCGGGCGTACCGGTCCAGGTCCTTCGCCTTCGTCTTCAGCGTACAGCCGGGGTAGTAACTGTATGTCATTGATCGGTTCTCCTTGTTGTTGTGATAAGTTGCTAGTGACTAGTGGCTAGTGATTAGTGATTAGTGATTAGTGATTAGTGATTAATGATTGGTGTTGGTGAAGATCAGTGATTTGAAAAACGGGAGGCACGATTGTATTCAATGTGTCTGGATTGATACTGTCGGCCTAACCCATCAATTCCAATTACTAGCCACTAGCAACTAGCCACTAATCACTCAAAAAATCACACCATCTGTTCCGGATGGAAGACCTCGTCGAACCGCTCGGCGGTGAGGAAGCCCAGCGCCACGCAGGCCTCTTTCAGGGAGATATCCTCCTTGAAGGCCTTCTTCACGGTCTTGGCGGCGTTTTCATAGCCGATGTAGGGGTTCAGGGCGGTGACCAGCATCAGGGAGTTGTGCAGGTTGTCGTGCATCTTCTCCTTGTTGGCCTCAATGCCCACCGCGCAGTTCACGCGGAAGGAGCGCATGGATTCGCTCAGCAGGCGCACGCTCTGGGTGAAGTTGTAGATGATGACGGGCATGAATACGTTCAGCTCAAAGTTGCCCTGGCTGGCGGCAAAGCCGATGGTGGCGTCGTTGCCCATCACCTGCGCGGCCACCATGGTGACGGCCTCGCACTGGGTGGGGTTGACCTTGCCGGGCATGATGGAAGAACCGGGCTCGTTTTCGGGGATCTTGATTTCGCCGAGGCCCAGTCTGGGGCCGCTGGCCAGCCATCTCACGTCGTTGGCGATCTTCATCATATCGGCGGCGAGGGCCTTGAGGGCGCCGTGGGCAAAGACGATCTCGTCCTTGCTGGTCAGGGCGTGGAACTTGTTGGGGGCGGTGACGAACTTTTTGCCGGTGATCTCGCTCACGGCCTGCGCCACGGCGGTGTCAAAGCCCTTGGGGGCGTTGAGGCCGGTGCCCACGGCGGTGCCGCCCAGGGCCAGCTCCTTCAGCTCCGGCAGGGCGATCTTGATGAGCTTCTTGTCCTTTTCCAGGCTGCTTCTCCAGCCGCTGATCTCCTGGCTGAACTTGATGGGGGTGGCGTCCTGCAGGTGGGTGCGGCCGCTCTTGACCACGTTCCGGTATTTTCTTTCCAGCCCCTTGAAGGTGTCCACCAGCGCGTCGATCTCGGGGATGACCTTATCCTCCAGACCCAGCACCGCAGCGATGCTGATGGCGGTGGGGAAGGTGTCGTTGGAGGACTGGCTCATATTGATATCGTCGTTGGGATGCAGCAGCTTTTTGCCGGCGATCTCGTTGCCGCGGTTGGCGATGACTTCATTGGCGTTCATGTTGGACTGGGTGCCGGAGCCTGTCTGCCATACCACCAGCGGGAAGTGCTCGTTGAGAGAGCCGCTCATGACCTCGTCGCAGGCCTGGGAGATGGCGGCCAGCTTCTCGTCCGTCATCTTTTCGGGCTTCAGGGAGTGGTTGGCGATGGCGGCGGCCTTTTTCAGCACGCCGAAGGCATGGGTGATCTCCCGGGGCATGGTCTCGATGCCCACGCCGATCAGGAAATTCTCGTGGGAACGCTCGGTCTGCGCGCCCCAGTACTTGTCGGCGGGCACTTTGACCTCGCCCATGGAATCGTGTTCAATGCGGTAGTCCATATCGGTTTTTCCTCCTGTATTCCGCCGGTGGCCCGGCGGACGCTTTTTATATTAAAATATATTATATCTTATACTCCATGAATACGCAAGTCCTTTTTTCACGCGACGGGAAATATGCCGGAATCCGCCGCTTCTTTGAAGGAGCTATCTTCTTTTACCGTTATCCTTCGGAACAGCCTTTTTTCGGGTTGCACGAAGCGCCGGAACGGACCATTGTCCCGGGGAGGCGCGCCGACCGGACCGACAGGCGAGGGGATCGCGGTGCTGCCTTACGGCGCTTCCGTAATGGGCGGCCGCGCCGCGCCGTCCGTCTCCGTGGCGGGCCTTCCCTCCGCCGGCAGGTAGCGCAGCATCAGCGAAACGCCCTGCGCGGTCTTGAAAAACTCCGCCTCATACCGTCCGAAGGCGGTCCTCAGGGTTTCGTCGGTGAAAAAGGCCGCCGGGTCGGCAAGGCCCAGCGCCGCCTTTGCGTCGGCCCGTTGCTCCTCCGGCCAGAAAACCTCCGTCAGGGCGCAGGCCAGGTCGGAAAACGCCCTTGCCGCATCCTCGTCCGTTCCGGTCATCGTCAGCGAGATCCCGTCGATCCGCCGCCTTTCGTCTTCTTTGACTTTCAGCAACAAAGTCCCGTTATCGGTACGGTAAAAGACGTGATAGATCCCGTCCGCGCGGAACACGTCCTCCGTCTGAAAGGCGAACCGCCGGTCTGCCTTGCACAGGCGGCGTTCCAGCTCCCCCAGCCCGAACCGCTGTGTTCTCGCGCAGGAACACAGCAGCGCGAATGCCGTCAGAAGGGGTAGCAGTTTTGTCGTTTTCATCGTCGTAAGGCTCCTTTTCCCAAAAACTTTTTCAAAAAAACTCTTCCTTATTTCACAGATATGTATTATAATTATTTTCAGAACTGAAAAAAGGTGATCTTAATGAATAACAATCCCAACCAACCGAAGGGCGCGGAGGACGTCTATCCCGATATCTCCGCCATTTTCAACGTGGATGAAAAGCAGGCGGCGGGCAAGCCGGTGGAAAAGAATACCGAAGCGCCCCGCAAGAGCGAGCGCATCCTGACGGCGGAAGAGGGCCTGCGCCATCTGCCCAAGGAGGAGCGCAAAAAAATGAAGGCGGACGCCCGCAAAAAGAAACGCGCCGAAACGATCAAACGGTTCAAGACCAGGGCGATCGTCGCCCTGTCCGTGATACTGGTCGCGCTGGTGGCGGGCCTTGTGATCTGGGCAAGGTTGGCAGAAGCGAACAAGCCCGGCGTCTCCGTGTCAAAGGTCACGGTGGAGACGGTGGAGCGGTCCTATGCCGATACGGCGCTGATCGTATCGGAGCCAAAGGGACCCGTCGCCGTGCTGATCGACAACGACTACGACGTGCACTATCTGGCGAAAAACCTGCCGGCGGTGATCGAGACCGCCGCCGGGGCGGAGGTGACGGGCCGGGTAACGGAGATCCGGGAGGAAAAGCCCGGCACGGATACCTTCGCGGCGATCGCCGCGCCATTGCTGGGAGAGCTGCCCGAGGTGCCCGTCTATACCGTGATCATCACGCCGGACGCGACGGATCAGATCCTCACCCCCGGTGAAAAGCTTGCCGTCCGCGTGATCACCGAAACGGCGGAAAACGCCGTGGCGGTTCCCACCTCCGCGGTGCTGCAGGACGGCGCCCAGCCCTACGTGTGGATCTACCATTCCTTTACCAAAAAGCTGACCCGTCAGGATATCGCCGTGGGCATCGCGTCCGAAGAAAAGACGCAGGTGCTGCGGGGCCTTGAAAAAGGGGACTGGGTGGTCTCCGGCGCGTCGGTGCCCGCTTCCGAGCTGCATGACGGCGTGCGGGTCAAAATGAAATAATCCGCTTTTTCTCAGGGGGAAAGAGACCATGAAAACGAAACTTCTGTCAGCGCTGGCCCTGGCCGCCGCGCTGATCGCCTGTCTGTCGGCAGCCGCCTTTGCCGTCATTACCATTACGCCGGAGGAGGCGCAAAAGCTGCCCCGGATCCGTTACGTCGACGGGTGCGAGGCCTTCGGCGATACGGACGGCGACGGGTCCATCACGCCCGCCGACGCGCGGCTCATCCTGCGGGCCTCCGTGGGGTTGGAGCAGCTGACGTCGAAGCAGTCCTTCCGCGCCGATACGGATAACGACGGCGCCGTCACTTCTGCCGACGCCCGCAACGCGCTGCGCTGCAGCGTGGGGCTGGAACGCCCCCAACGCCCCCACGTGACGGAAACCGTCGTGGTGACCCCGGCGGACTGTCAGAACGAGGGCTATACGGTGCGCTTCTGCGTGCAGTGCGCCAGAATTTACAGCGAACAGAAGACGAAAAAGACCGACCACACGGCCGGCGTCTGGGAGACGACGAAGCCCGCCACCTGTCAGGAGGAGGGGCTTTCGGAGTGCCGCTGCCTCACCTGCGGCGTCACGCTGCGGACAGAGATTCTGCCAAAAGGCGCGCACGTCTACGGCGAGTGGGTCTATCCCGACGGTAAAAACTGTGAAAAATCGGTGGTCCGCTACCGGGAGTGCGCCCTCTGCGGCGCCCGTCAGAATGAGGTCGTTCCCGCCGCCGGCAATCACAAGTTCGA
>CAMVNL010000179.1 GCA_947168785.1 uncultured Clostridia bacterium
AGCCGGACAGGTTGAAGGTCTTGAGCATTTCGGGATCGTTGAAGCCCTTGTCGCAGAGCACGGGGGCGTAGGCGATGGCCGCGTGGCCCTTGGAAAGGATGAAGCGGTCACGGTCCTCCCACTGGGGGTCTTCGACCTTGATCTTCAGATATTTGTGATAGAGAACGGTCAGCAGGTCCATCACGCTGAGGCCGCCGCCGATGTGACCGGAACCGGCCCACTGGGTGGTCTGCAGGCAGAGCTTGCGAAGTTCATGCGCTTTCTTTTCAAGAGCAAGCCACTCTTGTTTTGTCAAGGACATAAATCATTTACCTCCGTTATATCGTTTTTTCATGCAGGGAAAAAGTTGAAAGTTAAAAGGGAAAAGTTAAAAATCGGAAGCCTTCGGCTTGATCATTATCAGAAGCACTTTGCGTTCCCGTTTTAACTTTCAACTTTCAACTTTTCACTTTTTTAATACTTGCTTCTGATCGCCTTGAAGGAATCGTCGGCCACTTCCAGGGTGCGCTCGATATCCTCGTCCGTCAGGGAGGCGTTCAGGAAGTGGTTGTGGTGCGAGGTGATATAGATGCCGCGGTGCACCATCTCCTGGACCCAATCCTGATGGATCAGCAGGGAGTCGTCGTCCGCCAGGCGCAGATAGAACAGCGCCGGTTCGCCGGAGACCACCAGATTGAAGCCGTTGGCGGCGGCCACTTCCTTGAGGCCGTTGGTCAGCTTCAGGCCCTTTTCACGGAAAAGCTTGGGCGCGTCCAGCGCTTTCAGCTTGTTGATGCAGGCGATGCCGGCCGCGAAGGGAACGGCGCTCATCCAGTAGGAGCCCGTGTAGCTCAGGGAGCTCATGGAGGACTTCAGGAACTCCTTGCCGCAGAGGGCGGAGACGTTCCAGCCGTTGGCGATGGCCTTGCAGAAGCAGATCAGGTCCGCCTCGAAGCCGTAGAAGTGGTCGGAGCCCGCCAGATCCAGACGGAAGCCCGCGCGCACGTCGTCCACGATCAGCACGATGCCCTTCTCGGTGCACAGCTTTCTGACCTTCTGCCAGTAGCCTTCCTCGGGCAGCACGTTGTCATAGAAGTTGCCGTGGAGGTAGGGGGTGGAGATGAACGCGGCGATCTCGCCTTCGTTCTCGGCCACCAGCTTTTCCAGCGCCTCGAAGTCGTTCCAGTCCACGTACAGGTTGTTGGCCACGTCCTCGGGCAGAACGCCGGGATAGTCCACCTTCTGGGTCCACATGGAAACGCCGTGATAGAAGCCGTTGACGAAGATGATCTTCTTGCGGTGAGTATAAGCTCTGGCGCACATGATGGCGCCCTGGGTGGTGTCGTTGCCGTTCTTCATGAAGAAGGCCCAGTCGGCGGAAGCGACGGTATCCACCATCAGCTCGGCCAGCTCCAGGATTTTCGTGGAGGGCGTGGTGACGCAGTTCTCTTTCTTGGCCTGCTCGATGGCGGCGGCGTCCACGTCGGGATCGTTATAGCCCAGCACGTTGGGGCCGTAGGCGCACATATAGTCGATGAACTTGTTGCCGTCCACATCCCAGAAATAGGACTTTTCCGCGTGGTCGGTGAAGAAGGGCCAGCTCGTGGGGGGAATCCAGCAGCCTTCCGCGGGGCCCTGATGGCCGTACAGACCGGAAGGGATCACCTTGCAGGCTCTTTTGTATAATTCGTTGCTTTTTGCGTAGTTATAATATTTGGATGCCATTATTCTCTTCCTCCTTATGCCAGATACAGGGCGACGCGGTCAAGAATGCGGTTGACGTTGTCGATCATGTTGATCATACCGCCCATGGCGATGGTGCCTTCGCCGATGCAGGCCACGGAGTTGACCTTGCCGTCAAACAGGTCGCGGGCCAGCTCGATGCTCTCGAACTCCATGATGGCGCGATACTTCTCGGGATTCTTCTTGATGGTGACCATGTGGTGGTCGCACACGCGGATGCCGGCGGCGGGACCGTTCTTGATGGACATCTTGATGACGCCGTCGGGGATCAGGTGCGCGCTGAAGCGGCCGATCTCGTCGCGGTTGCCGATCTGGGACAGGGCGACGGTGATCAGGTAGAACATCAGCTTGGTGCTGGTCTCAAAGAAGGCCTTGTCCTCCAGATCCTTGGGATCGGGACGGAGATACTTGGTCAGCAGGTCCGTCAGGGGCATAAAGCTCTTGAGAAGGAAGCCGATGTGCAGCAGGCCCTTGGTGGGGATGGGGGTCACGGTGCCGTCGATCATGCCGTTGAACTTTTCGCAGGAAGAAAACGGGATGCGGATGGTGGCCTTGGGATTGCACCCGTCCTCAAGCCGGCAGTAGCCGTTCTTGAAGTACAGCGTGGCGGCAGGGCCGTTCTTCACGTCGAAGCCGATGGAGATGGGCTTCTTGTTCTTCAGCAGGGCTCTGGCGTTCTCATCCAGCTCGCAGAGGTTTTCGAGAGTACCGAAGATCGCATACATGTTGATGTACGCAAGGGTTTTTGAATCTGTCAAAACACATTCCTCCTATTTTTTCAAAGGCTGTCGTCCTCTGATTGATATACACCAGTTATTTTACCAAAATAAAGCGGCAAAGTCAATTGCTATTTATCAAGTATTTACAATACCGCTAAAAAAAGATAACGCCCGATGGGTAACAGCATCGGGCGAAATCCGTGTTTGTCTTATTTTGAAATGTTGGAAACCAGATCCGTAATGCTCTGGATCATGCTCTGGATCAGATTGATGATGGTTTCAAAGGCCTTTTTGAAGGTTTCCGCAAAATTTTCCATGGGACCACTCCTTTCCTTATATCAGAAAATGCTGAAAAAGGAAACAACGCCGCTGAAACCGCCAAACAGATTCTTGACGTAATTGATAATTACCTGAAACATGATATACACCCTTTTATTCAATCGAATTGATGCACTCTTCCTCAGTGCGTTGTCATTTTATCACAGATTTATGACAGAACTATGAACAAAAAAGCAAATTGTGTTTTTTGTGTGCCAAAATTCAGGTTCTGTTTTTGTGGATTTTCGACAAACAACAGTAATTGTGCAAAAAAACGCCGATTTGATGATTGTAAAATGGAAAGCGATACAGTATAATTCTCTTATATCCGAAATACTGCAGAGAGGCTGTGATCGTATGGCTGACAAATACGTATCGAAGAAAGAACTCTGGATGTTTTCTCTGGGCGGCCTTGGGCAGGGCATGATTTATGCCATGATGTCCAGCTACATCAGCGACTATTACATGAGCGTGCTGCATCTGGCGCCGGTCTTTGTGCTGCTGCTGATGCTGCTGGCCCGGGTATGGGACGCGGTCAACGACCCGTTGATGGGTATGATCGTGGACAAGCACACCACCCGGTGGGGCAAAATGAAGCCCTATATTCTCTTTGCCGCCGGTCCCATCGCCGTGCTCACGGTGCTGATGTACCTGAGCCCCTCGCTGGACGGCAGCAAGCTGGCGATCTACTGCGCCGTCGTCTACGTGCTGTGGGGCATGATGTACACCATGGCGGACGTCCCCTTCTGGGGGCTGCCCAACGTGCTGACCCCCAACGCGGAAGAGCGCAGCAGCGTGATCTCCTTCAGCAAGATCTGGAACTCCATCGGTTCCGCCCTGCCGGAAGTGTTCTTCTTCATCGCGGGCTTCGTGCTGCCCAAGGTCATCAGCACCGCCAACCCCGTGGAGTATGAGAAAAAGCGCTACCTGATCATCGCCTGCACGGTGGTATTCATCGGCATCATCCTCTACGTCAATTCCTATTTCCATATCAAGGAACGGGCGCTGCCCCCTGTCAAGCAGCGCAAGCCCGGCGACCCCTCGCAGCTGAAGCGCGTATTCACCTGCAAGCCCCTGCTGCTGGTCATCCTGATGGGCGTGCTGTCCTCCGGCCGTTATATGGTGCAGGCCGCCGCCATCCACGTGGGCCGCTACGCCTTCTATATCGGGCCGGACCTGGCCGGCATGACGCTGGAAGAAAAGACCGCCGCCATCTCCGCTTCGGTCTCCACCGTCAAGACCATCTTCCAGGTGTGCGCCATCGTGGGCATGTTCGGCGCAACGCTCCTGATGCCCCTGCTGATGAAGAAGTTCGACTATAAGAAGCTGTTGATCACCACCTGCCTGGCCGGCTTCGTTTCCAGCATCGGCACCACCCTCATCGGCTGGTTCCTGCCAAACCCCATGAACCTTTACGTCTGCATCCCCTTCGTCATCATCTCCTGCATTCCGCTGGGCGTGATCAATACGATCTCCATCGCCATGATCTACGACTGCCTCGACTATATGGAGCTGAAAAACGGTTTCCGGGACAACGCGCTGGGCGCGGCGTGTCAGGGCTTTATCAACAAGCTGGGCTCCGCCGTTTCCACCTGCGGCATCGTGGTGATGTATATGGTGATCGGCTTCAAGCCCGCCGAAATGCTGAGCGACAGCGTCATCGTCGCTGCGACGGAGCTGGCGAAATGGCAGAACTTCGCCATGTTCTCGCTGGTTTCCATCGTTCCCGGCGTCAGCCTTCTGCTGTGCGCCCTGCCCATGTTCTTCTATCAGATCTCCGGCGAGAAGAAAAAGAAAATGCAGGCGGACCTGCAGGCCAAGCGCGAGGCAGAGGGCTTTACTTTGTCTGAGTAAAAAGGAGATCAGCTGCCGACGGCGCGACCCTACGTCAGAAGGTACATCAGAGACAGCAAAAGACCCTCGTCGCCGTTTTCCTGAGACAGCAACAGGAAGAGGGACAGGAGAAACATTTTCTCCGTCTCTTCGCGGCTCATCTCACCGAATACGTTGCGCAGCGCGAAGGGAAGCGATTGTCCCCGCGCTGCGCTTTGTCTTTCCTCCCCCCGCCGTTCCTTTTGCCGCGGCGGCTTTTCCGCCGTTTTTTCCGGTGGTTCCGTCTGCGGGGACGCGACTTGCCTCTTTTCAGGCGAGGGGAACTCCACCGGCAGACTGATGGCTCTGGCGTGTTGTTCAGGCGGCAGTTCCCCGCTCGTCGGCTCCTCCCGCTCCGGCGGAGAAGAAACGCGGAGGGGCGGGTCGAAGCGTTCCGCCACGAAGCGGGACCTGCGGCGCATCTCCATCACTCTGGCCTTCGCCTCTTCCTGCATCCGCATGATGTCCTGATAGGAATAGTCGCTCATCGCAGGCCCTCCGTTTCCGACAGCAGGCGGAAGACCCGCAGCAGCATCACCGCGTCGTCCGCTTTTTTACGGCGTTTATCGGACAACAGCGGTTTGAGCGACAGCATGAAATCGCAGCGCGGGTCCCGGGCGTTCATGACCGAGGAAAGCTTTGCAACGCTTTTGATGAGCCCCGGGTCAAAATCCCCGGGGAACCCGGCGGCAGACTGCCCGGGCGATTCCTGCTTCTCCCCTTCCCCGCCGCCGAAGAACTGCGAGGCCATCTCCTTCAGTTTTTTGACGTCGTCCTCTCCCAGCGAGGACAGCAGATCGCCCAGCTCCATCAGCCGTCCCCTTTCTGTTTCAGCGCGTCCATGATCTGCTTCGCCCTCTCGGACGACAGCAGCGATTTCAGAAAGTCGTTATCATGCAGCGCCCGCTCCAGCAGCTGCTGCTTGTCGGCGCTGAGGCTGCTTTTCATTTCCCCGGCAAGCGCTGCGGCGGTCTTTTCGTCGCCGCTCTTCGCCGCGCGGAACAGTTTGTCGATATCGTTGTTCGGCATGATGATTCCTCCTTAGAAAATTGGGATTTGTCGAG
>CAMVNL010000180.1 GCA_947168785.1 uncultured Clostridia bacterium
GAACATCGTCAAGATCCGCGACACCTTCCAGATCGCCGTGCTGCTGATCGAGCACGATATGAAGCTGGTCATGGGCATCTGCGAGGGCATCTGCGTGCTGAACTTCGGCAAGATCATCGCCAAGGGCACCGCGGAGGAAATTCAGACCAATCCCGAGGTCATTAAGGCGTATCTGGGCAACAACAGTATGGAGGGATGAGGCTATGGCAATGTTGGAAGTAAACGGAATCAACGTCTATTACGGCTCCATCCACGCCATCAAGGATATCACCTTTGAGGTCAACGCGGGGGAGATCGTCACGCTGATCGGCGCCAACGGCGCGGGCAAGAGCACCACGCTGCAGACCGTCTCCGGCCTGCTGCGGTCCAAAACGGGCTCCATCACCTTCAACGGCAAGAACCTGGGGGGCATTCCGGCCCACAAGATCGTCTCCATGGGCATCGCCCACGTGCCGGAGGGCAGAAGGATCTTCCAGCAGATGACGGTGGAGGAGAACATCGAGATGGGCGCCTACACCCGCCCCGGGGCGGAATACGCCGAGCGGGTGGAGAACGTGTTCCACCACTTCCCCCGGCTGAAGGAGCGTCGCAAGCAGATCGCCGGCACCCTTTCCGGCGGCGAGCAGCAGATGCTGGCCATGGGCCGCGCCATGATGAGCAACCCGCAGCTTTTGATGCTGGACGAGCCCTCCATGGGCCTGTCGCCCATTCTGGTGGATGAGATCTTTGAGATCATCAAGGCCTTCCACGAGAGCGGCACCACCATCCTGCTGGTGGAGCAGAACGCCAACAAGTCGCTGGCCATCTCCGACCGGGCCTACGTGCTGGAAAACGGCAAGGTGATCCTCACCGGCACCGGCAAAGAGCTGATGCAGAGCGAAGAGATCAAAAAAGCCTACCTCGGCGGCTGACGCCGGGAAAGCATAAAGACGTCAACGGAACCCTCCGTCGGCGTCTTTTTTGGTTCTTCACGGATTTCTGTGGAATTTGAATCAAAGAGACAAATTGGAGTTTGTCGAGGTCTTTGGATGTTACGCGCGGTGCGAAGCGCCGCTATAATCGTAGCGCGGCTCCGTGAGCCGCCCGCAACGCGATTCCGATTAAAAAGACGTTCGATGCGGTATTTACGTTGTTATTACGATGTTGTTTAGGTCACAAACCGCCTGGCGGCGGGGTGCGGATCTCCGGTGGAGATCTCTGCCGCAGGCAGAAGCACCGACCGAGCCGGCAGGCGAGACCGCAATGCGCCGTGCTACCAGATGACATCGACAAATCTCCCTTTTCCTTTTTTTTGCCTCTTTCCTGCCCCTCTTTTTTTTAACCGATTCCTTTCCGCTGAATATGATGTAGTGAATCACGCCAATCTATTTCCGGAGGTAATTATGTATCAGAACGCATCGGTTTCTTTTTTTATGGGGGCCAATACGCCCCTCGGCTTTTATTCGCTGTTCGACGGCCTGTATGACGCCCACGAGGGCTGGCGGGCTTACGTGATCAAGGGCGGCCCGGGCACCGGCAAATCCACGCTGATGAAAAAGATCGCGGCGGAGGCGGACGCGAGAGGCTATTTCTGCGAGCGCATCCATTGCTCGTCCGATCCCGCCAGCCTTGACGCGGTGATCATCCCGCACCTGAAAACGGCGGTGGCGGACGGCACCCCGCCCCATGCCCTCGAGCCCCGCTATCCCGGCGTGTGCGAGACCATCGTGGACCTTGGCGCGTACCGGGACGACAAGAAGCTTTCGGCGGACGCGGAGGAGATCGTGACGAAAACCGATCTCAACTCCGCCGAGCACAAAAAGTGCGTGGGCTTTCTGGCGGCGGCCAAAAGCGTGACGGACGACGCCCATCGCTTCGTCTGCGCCTCCCTTCGGCCGGATAAGCTGAAAAAATTCGCGTATAAGCTGGCGCAGAACAGCTTCGGGGCGGTCTCCAACGAGGCGGGAAGGGAAAAACGGCGGTTCCTCTCCGCCCTGACGCCGGAGGGCGGCGTGATCTTCGGCGAGACCTTCAACGCCCTGTGCGAAAAGCACACCGTGCTGGAGGACGAATACGGCGTCGCCGCGTCGCTGCTGCTGACCATCCTCAAGGACAGCGCGCTGGAAAGCGGTCACGACTGCATCGTCTGCCCCTGCCCCACCGACCCGCAGCGGATCGAGCACCTGCTGATCCCCTCCCTCTCCATGGGCTATTTCACCTCCAACGCGTTCCATCCCTATCAGGGCGAGCCGGACGTGGCGGTGGACTGCGCCCGGTTTTCCGACGCCGACGTGCTGAAGCGCCACCGCAACCGCATTTCCTTTGACCGCCGCGCCGCCCGGGAGATGCTGGACGAGGCGGTGGGGAAGCTGCACAACGCCAAGGCGATCCACGACGAGCTGGAGCGGTACTATATCGGGGCCATGGATTTCGACCGGCTGGGAGAGGCCGGGGAGAGGCTGATCCGGGAGATTTTCTCCATTTAACAATTGATTGAAAGAAACACATTCCGGCATAAAAGGATCGGAATGTGTTTCTGATTAAGTAAAATTATTCCCGAATAAACTTTGGGTTATTTGTTCTGTCAAGAAGATAATCAACACTACAATTGTAATAATCAGCTAATTCGATCAAAACATCTGCTGTTAACGCAATTGTCCCGGTTTCATATTGTGAGTAGGTGTTTTGAGAGACGTGCAGTATTTCAGCCAGTTCTCTTTGTTTGATGTCATGATCTTCCCTTATATTTCTTAAATTTTTAAATCCCATAATAATAACCTCCGTTATTATTATGAGATATCTGTAATACAGATATTGACTTTTATCTGTAATACAGATATAATTAAAAATAACAATTATGAAAAGAGGAAATGATATGGCTAAGATACTTGCTGTCACTCCTGATTACGTCTCTATCGGAATGGATAACGGCGAATTAAGGGATGCCCCTATACAAGTATTCAACTTTGTTCCTCAAGTTGGAGATGAAGTTGAGGTGTTTGAATCCGGGCAGAAAATCATCATCTCAAAAATAGAGAAAGCAAATCAGCAATTATACCCACAACAGCCATTTTATCAAAATCCTTATCCTCAACAACCTGCTCAGCAGATGCCCAATATTATTATCAATAATGCAAATAATAACGTAAATTCAAATCAGAACTATAATGGTATGTATATGGGGCGTCCGAAAAATAAATGGGTTGCCATCATTTTGTGTATCTTTTTAGGATTTGTTGGTGCACATAAGTTTTATGAAGGAAAAACAGGTATGGGAATTCTTTATCTGTTTACCTTTGGTCTGTATTTTGTCGGTGTGATTATTGATTTAATAGTGTTATTTACGAAACCAACTACATATTATGTGTAGATGAATTATTGTTGATTATTGTCCTAACAAAGAAGAGGTGAGTGATGCTTACCTCTTCTTTTTCGGTCCGTGAAAAACCTTAAAAAAACCTTATAAATAAAATTAATGGAAATTTTAACTGTATTTAAGGATGCAGATATATGATTCAGTCAAACGATACGAAAGGAAGTCTGAATCATGTACGAATATCAGAATCAAACCGGTTACGGTTATCCGCAGACCCCCGCAGACGGCGGTCAGAACGGCTATTATCCCTACGCTTCTACTCCCGCGCCGGAGAAAAAGACGGCGAAGAAAAAAGGCGGCGCAAAGGCAAAGACCGTGGCGCTGGTGCTGGCCTGCAGCCTGCTCAGCGGGTGCGTCGGCGCGGCGGCGGTGACGGCGTTGGACCGCACCTCCGGCGGCAGCGTGACCCTGACGGAGAGCAGCCGCGCCCCCGTTACGGTGGACGTGGCCTACCGCAACGGCGAAAAACTGATGACCGCCGCAGAGGTTTACGCCGCCAACGTGAATTCCACCGTGGGCATCACCACCTCGGTGATCACCACCAACTTCTTCGGCATGCGCACCTCCGGCGCGGCGGCCGGGTCCGGCTTCATCATCAGTGAGGACGGCTATATCGTCACCAACTACCACGTGGTGGAAAACGGCACCTCCATCAAAGTGACGACCTATGATAATCAGTCCTATGACGCTACGCTGGTGGGCTATGACGAAAGCAACGACGTGGCGGTGCTGAAGATCACAGCCTCCGGCCTGACGCCGGTGACCATGGGCAGCTCGGCTGACCTGAACGTGGGCGACGAGGTGGTGGCCATCGGCAACCCGCTGGGCGAGCTGACCTTCTCCCTCACCAAGGGCAACGTGAGCGCCAAAGACCGCACCGTGACCCTCTCCGGCAATATCACCATGAAACTGATCCAGACGGACGCGGCCATCAACTCCGGCAACTCCGGCGGCGCGCTGTTCAATATGTACGGCGAGGTGGTGGGCATCACCAACGCCAAGTACTCCGGCAGTTCCTCCGGTGAAGCCTCCATCGACAACATCGGCTTCGCCATCCCGCTGGACAGCGTGAAGAAGATCATCACGGAGATCATTGAGAAAGGCTATGCCGCCAAGCCCTATATCGGCGTGCAGCTTTCCGACGCCGCCGACGCGGCGCTGATCTACAGCGTGGTCAAGGGCAGCCCCGCGGAACAAGCGGGCCTGCAGGCCAACGACATCGTCACCGCCGCCAACGGCGAAAAGGTGACCTGCGCCGACGACCTGACCGCCGTTGTCAAGGCCATGGAACCCGGCGACGTGCTGACGCTGACCGTCACCCGCGGCGGGCAAGAGACGGAAATCAAAGTGACCGTGGGCGAGCAGCCTCAGACGGCGGCTGCTTCCGAAGGAGGGACCGCGCAGGGCGGCAGCCGGCAGAGCGGCAGAAGCGGTTCCGACGGCAGCGGCAGCGAGAGCGGCGGAGCCAATGACGGCTATGAAGGCTATGGAGACTACGGCGATTTCGGCGATTTCTTCGGCTTCCCCTTCGGCGGTTCCGGGGAGTATTACCGGGGATGAAGCGGGATGCGCAGCAGCGAAAGAGGCATGAAGCATAAAGCGGCGGGGTGACGATTAAGCCCTTGCCTTTAAAAAATGCGGGCATACGGCGGCGCGTCGTATGCCTTTTTGATTGTTTGTTATGGTGTGATCGCCCGCTTTTCGCCCATGCGTCGGTGCGCCGTCTTTTTTTTCTGAAATCCATTGCTTTTGCGTTGACACCGGAATATAATAGGTATCATCACAAAATATGGCAAGCCTGCGCCGCAAGAAAAAGGTGGTTGTGTGAAAAAGGTCGCAAGAATTATCCTTTGGAGCTTCTTCGTGTTGTTTCTCATTTGTACGGTGGCTGCCGTTTTTGCCTCCTCCGGCGCGCATGGCGCCACGTCGGATCTCATTTTGGAACGGGTCTCCAACGTGCTGCTGTTTGCCGGAATCGATTTCGGCTTGTTCGTCGAACTGAACCTGTTCGGGCTGAAGAAAAAACTGCCGCTGATCAAAAAAAGGAAACCGGGCGCCCATATCCTTTTCTGGGCGCTGCTGCTGACGCTGTCCGTGGCCCTGAGCTACACGGCGGACCACGTGACCTCCGCTGCCTTCCGGGAAGAGAAAAAAGCCATTACGCAGGCCGCCGAGGAAGAACGGACGGCCGAACAGCAGCAGAAAGAGGCTGCCAGGGCGCTTGAAAAACAGCAGAAAGAGGCTGCCAGAGCGCTAGAAAAACAGCAGAAAGAGGCTGCCAGGGCGCTTGAAAAACAGCAGAAAGAGGCTGCCAGAG
>CAMVNL010000181.1 GCA_947168785.1 uncultured Clostridia bacterium
CGGCAGCCCCGGATGGTGGCCCGCGCAGCGGGTCGGATGAGGTGATCTCCGCCCGGGACGGAAAGCGTGAGGGCATACCCGGCCGTCATGGTCAGCGGCGCGCAGGGATAGGCGCCGTAGGCCAGCCCGACGGCGAACGACGGGATCAGCCGCGTTTTATTTTTTGACGCGCATTTGCCGCCGCAGGCTTCACAGTGGGGCTTCCGGCTGCGCCACCACCGCCAGATCAGGAACAGGGCGGAGGCGAGCATCACCCACGCCATGGCGCGGTGCAGGTCAAAATTGCCGATATAACCGTTTTCGTCAATGAACGCGCTGCCGAGGGCGGCGGTCAGCGCGGTGACGGAGCAGACCGCCAGGAGCTTGCCGAGGAAATAGCCACCGACGTGCTTCAGGGAGGAGAGAAAACCGCCGCCTTCCGTCAGGATGTAGACCGCCAGAAAAGAGGACGCGGAGGAACCGCAGCAGGTCCCGCAGCCGAGTCCGACGGAAACGGACGCGGTAATGGCTTCCATCAGCATAATCTCAGCCCCTTTCGCTTGCCAGCAGCGCCGCGCCGATGGCGCCGTTGAACTGCGGGTAATTGGCCACAAACACGTCCCGCATCAGCTCGTCCTCAAAGGCCTTGCGCAGGCCGATGTTCAGCGCACCGCCGCCCGTCATCAGCACGTCCCCGTCCTTTTCGCTCTTTTTCATCATTTTGATGATACGTTTTGCCATGGACAGGTGCATCCCGGAGAGGATGTCCCGGCGGTCGAATTTCCGCGCGACCAGCGAGATCACCTCCGACTGGGCGAACACCACGCAGGTGCTGTTGATGTCGCAGGGGGCCGTGCTCTCCAAAGACAGGGGCCCCACCTGATCGATGGTGGTCTCGAGGATCTGCGCGATGACCTCCATGAATTTGCCCGTACCCGCGGCGCACTTGTCGTTCATCGTAAAATTTTTGACGGTGTAGTTGGCGTCCAGATAGATGATCTTGCTGTCCTGCCCGCCGATATCCACGATCATCCCCGAGCGGTATTCTTTCGGCGCGGTCACCCGCACCCCGTAGGCGTGGGCGGTGATCTCGCTGACATCGTCGTCCGCCACCTCCAGGATCTTCCGGCTGTAGCCCGTCGCCATGGTATAATCCACACGACTCACGCCGCACGCCTCCATCAGACCGGCCAGCAGCCGTTTGGCTGAGGCGTTGTTGTCGATGCCCGTGGAAGTGACGCCCGTGCGCAGCACCCTTCCGTATTCGTCGATCAGCGCGGCTTTCAGATAGGTGGAGCCGCCGTCCAGCCCTGCGTAAACCTTCATCTCGTTACCTCTTTCCGTATTTGATCAGCTCCACAAACGCCTCGATGCGGATCCGGAGCTGTTCCACGTCCTCTTCGTTGTAATCGCTTTCCACGCGGATGATCGGGACCCCGAGTTTGCCCAGCTCCTCCTCCATGGCACGGTATTCGTAGTCGTAGACCAGGCACCCGCGGAGCACGTGATAGATCACGCCCTCGACGCGGTAATCTTCGATCATCTGCCGGATCCGGTAAAGCCTCCGTTTGTTGTCCACAAAGGTGGGGCAGGTGCAAGGACGGGTGCTGCGGTTTGCCAGCGCCCGCAGGATCCCGTCCGTGCTTTGGTCGACGATCGCGGGCGGGTCGTATGCGCCGCGCTCGCCCATGCAGGTCTCGTCCGCTACCAGCGCGCCGCCCATCTCCTCGATCAGCAGCGGCAGCTTGAAGTTCGGGAACACGATGGGCGACCCGGTCACGAGAATGCGCGGCCGGTTTTCCTTCGACGCCATCTCGCCGTTTCGGATCCGCTGCTCCAGCTCGTCGCAGAGGGCGCGCATGTGCCTGGTCCAGAGGGAGATATGGGTGTAGCTCATGGCGTTCATGGCCGCCATATAGTGCGTCCCCTTGATGACGAGGGGCGCTTTCCGGCGGAGCGTGATGAACCGGGACAGCTCGTACTGCGCCGCCGCGGTGAGGCCGCAGGCCCAGGAGAGCCGCTCGTAGCTCAGCGGCGCGCCGGTCAGCTCCGTCAGCTTTGCGCCGAAGGCGTACAGCTCTTCGACGAACCGCTCCATATCCTCGTCCCTGTCCCGTCCGGAGGGCACGTGGAGCGCGACGGTGGGGCGGCGTTCGCCCAGGTATCCCGCCAGCTTCTTTTTGCAGTCGCAGGTGACGGGCACCGCAATCATCGCGCATTCCCGGTAGACGGGAGCCGCGCCGACGGTCTCAAAGCCCATGACCGCCTTGACCAGCGGGCAGGCGTCCCGCGGGGCCACGTCGTCGCCGATATTGAAAGCGGTATAGCTGCCGCCGCACAGCTTGACGGGCATGGCCCCGGCTGCGTAGATCAGCTCCGGCGGGACCATGACGCAATAGGTGCCCACCGTCGGGATGTGCTCCGGCTTCACCGCGCCGCCCTGCTCGACGAACACATGGCCGAGGATATGCAGAAACGGCGTCAGCGCTTCCGGCATGTGGGGCAGCTCTTCGACCCTTCTCAGGTATTTGAGGGAGACCGCCGACGATTTGCTGATAAACCGCTGCCGCCTGCGCTCCTCCGGGGGCCCCTGTCTGCGTACGGGATCGTCACTCATTGTCATTCTCCTTTTTCTTTTTCGGTCGCGGCGGCGCGTAATCGCGCATGAACTTCATCCGGTCGGCGGTATAGATCTTTTTGCCGCAGAACGTCATGGCCAACGCATTGTTCTCCGGGCACCGGCGGACGCACTCGCCGCACAGGATACAGTCGGTCGTCGTCACGTCGATGGCGCGGACGTCGCCCTTGCCCTCCTGCACGGTAAACACGGATTTGATCTCCATCGGGCAGGCCTCGTAGCAGGCGCCGCACTCCGTACAGGCGACGGCGTCTTTTTTCAGCTTGAACAGAGAGAGCTTATGCGGCAGCCCGAGGACAAAGCCCATGGGACAGATGTTGCAGAAACACCGGCGCTTGAAAAATCCGCTGACCAGCACGGCGACCGTCACGAAACCGCCGAGCCCGAGACTGAGCTTGAAGCCGCCGAAGGCGGGCGACAGCGCCATCGCGGGGCAGAAGTCGCAAAAGCTCCCTCCCACAAATCCGATCCCGAGGAAAAGGATCATCATGACCCATTTCACCATGCGAAGGACCGCGTACAGCCGCTCGTTCAGCGCAATTCCCTCGATATGCAGCGCCTGACGCGCCTCGTGGGCGACGTCCTGCAGCAGCCCCATCGGACAGACGAAGCCGCAAAGCACGCGGCCGAACAGCACGGCGCACACGGCGAAGGTGCCGAAGAACCCGAGGATCTCCCGCCAGGACGAGGCGAACAGCACGTCCGGATGGCTGAGCAGATAGCAGCCCGCGCCGGTCAGCTGGTCGAGATTGTACGGGCAGGCGAAGATGGGTAGCTGCACGTTGGCAAATACCGTCCCCGTCAGACGGCTGCCGAACACCAGCAGCGCGAAGCTGACGATCATCACGACCCAGCGCACGGTTTCAAATCCGAAATACCTCCGTTTTTTGCGCAGATCCTTCGCCGTCACGCCCGTTTTACCGGCGGGCATATCCGCTTTCTGATACAACCGTTTGCGCAGCCACACGTCCACGGCGATGCAGATCACGGCAATCAGCACGATGACGCCGAAGGGCAGCATGGCGCTCAGCCAGCGGACGGTAAAGACCGTGTCCGCTTCCACCTGATAGTGGATCGTATAGACGTCGCCTTCGCCGGAACGCCAGGTAAAGCGCAGGCCGCCCCGCACGTCGTTGAGGTCGATCCCTTCAACAGAGCCGTTTTCATCGGTGATCACGGTCCGCTCCGTTCCGTCGGCAGGCGTGACCGTCACGTCCGCGCCTGCCAGCGGCTGCGCGTCAAGATACAGCGTGAACGTCTTCCGGTCCGTATAGACGACCTCGAAGGGGATCTCCCCGCTGAGGAACGCGTTGGCGGCGGCCGTGTAGCCCTGCGTAAATTCCATGTCGGTCTTGGCGACCCGGGTCACCCGCTCCGCGGTTCCGTCGCCGTCTGTATCCTCTGTTGCGGTGCTCACCGCCGCGAAGCTGCCGAGGAAATCGGCGGGCAAAGACGCGGTATACGCCTCTCCGATCGCAGCGGTCCCTCCGGTCGTCAGCGCGTAAACGGCAGCGCCGCTGGCCCCGTGCAGGGTGATGGCGTCGTTCTCATAGGTAAAGGACAGGTCCTCTCCGTCCTCCGCCACCGTCAGCGAAGCGCGGGCGAGGGGGTCGTCGTATTGAAAGAACGGCAGATCCGCCGCGAAATACGCCGCCGCACACAGAACGACGGTAAACAGGACGACGGTAAACAGGACGAATAAGACGGTGCGTTTTGTTTTCTTCTGCATAACGGCGTCTCCTATGCGGTCTTTTTGTGGCTGCGCCCGGAGAGATTTCGCTGCGCCAGCATTTCCCCGAAGGCCTCCATCCGGATGCGCAGCTGTTCCATATCCTGATACTGGTAATCGGTCTCCAGCCGGAACACGGGGATACCGGCTTGCTCCGCCGCCTTTTCGATCCGCGGCAGCTCAAAGTCAAATTCGATCTGCCCCTTCAGGATATGGCAGACGATCCCGTCCGGCCGGTACCGCTCTTTCAGGTACCGGAAATAAGAATACAACCCGTCGTTGCTGACCCGCGCCCCCGTGGAGGTCGTCTGCAAATGGACCCGCGCGATATGTGAAAGCAGACGGTCGAGGGACAAACGCCCGGCGTCCTTCGGGAGCGCCAGATCCGCTTCCAGCGAAAGGCTGTCGGCGGCCGCCGCGAGGCGCATCCCGGCGGCGGAGATCAGCTGTGGGACCTTGTAATTCGGGAATACGGCGGGGGAGCCGAGCAGCAACACGGTGGGACGGTCTTTTTTCGGGAAGGCAAACCGTCCGGACAGCGCTTTCAGTTCCGCGCACAGCCGGGCGACGTGCGCCGTCCACTCGTCGGGGGCTTCGGCAAAATACAGGCATTGGCCGACCAGCAGCGCGGCCTCGCCGGTGATCAGGCCGTCCGCTCCCTCAGCCGCCGCAAGAAAGCGCTGCCGCATCCGGCGCGCGCGGTCCATGCGCCTGACAGCGCGGCGGAGACGACTGCCCGTCAGCCGCTTGCCCGTGTGCCGGCCGACCGTTTCCGCCAGCGCGGCCAGCTGATCCCGATAGCAGCCCACCGCGCCGCCCGTCAGGCCGGCGGGCGGGATATCCAGCGCCGCCACCTTTTTACCGGCGCCACGCAGCAGGGAGATCAGCTTCCGGCGGCTGTCGGAGGAGACGGCCGTCACGATCAGCGCGTCCTTCGTCAGATCGAAGGAAGGGTTCATCAGCCATCCGAGGCAGGACCGGCTGAAGGGATCTGTGTCGCGGGGCGTCAGCTCGTCCGCCCAGTGGGCCGTGCCGAGGCTGCCGCCCAGCACGTAAAACGGACGGTCACAGACGGCGTACAGCCATTCCGCCGGGATATCGTCGCCCAGCACGATGACCTGGGGGTTCCGGTTGCGCAGGTATTTGTCATAGAATCTGACCAGGGCCGTATCAAGGAACCATTCCAGCTCCTTCAGCCGCCCGTTCTCCGCGGCGATCCGGCCGGCCGTCTCCTGCGCCTCTTTGAAAAAGGCGTCATGCTCCGTAGATTTCATAGTATTCCACCGTCGCGCTTTCCGCTTTCGCGCGTCCTTTCA
>CAMVNL010000182.1 GCA_947168785.1 uncultured Clostridia bacterium
CATCAACTACGAAGCGGCCCAAAAGGTGGCGGACGAGATCGGCGAAAACGCGCTGGCCATCGAGACCAACGCGCTGGATTCCGCCTCGCTGAAGGCGGCGAAGGCAGCCGTCAACGAGAAGTGGGGCAAGGTCAACTTCCTTGTCAACGGCGCGGGCGGCAACAACCCCAAGGCCACCACCGACAACGAATATATGACCAGGGACACCGCCGAGGATATCAAGACCTTCTTCAAGATCGACGAAGCAGGGATGCGCTTTGTGTTCGACCTGAACATCACCTCCGCGTTCCTCACCACACAGGTATTTGTCCAGGATATGCTGGAGACCGGCGGCAACATCATCAACCTGTCCTCCATGAACGCCTTCCACCCGCTGACCAAGATTCCGGCCTATTCCGCGGCGAAGGCGGGCATCAGCAACTTTACGGAATGGCTGGCGGTACACTTTGCGCCGGTTGGCATCCGCTGCAACGCCATCGCCCCCGGCTTCTTCGTGGGCAATCAGAACAGAGGGCTGCTGTTCCATCCCGACGGCTCCCCCACCGCCCGGACCCATAAAATACTCGCAGGTACGCCCATGGGACGCTTCGGCGAGGTAAACGAACTGATCGGCACGCTGCTGTTCCTGGCGGACGACAAGGCCAGCGGCTTTATCACAGGCGTCGTCATTCCGGTGGACGGCGGTTTCAACGCGTATTCGGGGGTATAAAGCATGGACACGAAAGCATTTATTCAGCAATATAAAGTGGTACCCGTGGTGGTGTTCAATTCCATTGAAGAAGTACGCCCCAAGCTCACGGCCATGACGGCGGCCTTCCCATTGCGGAGATCACCTACCGCACTGCCTGCGCGGGCGACGCCATCAAAATCGCCATTGAGGAATTCCCGCAGATGCTGGTGGGAGCCGGTACGGTCATCAACCGCAAACAGGCGGAGGAAGCGCTCTCCTATGGAGCGAAGTTCATCGTCTCCCCCGGCTTCTCTGAGGAAGTGGCGCAGCTGTGCAACGAGCGTGGCGTTCCCTATCTCGGCGGCTGCGTGACCCCCACTGAGATCATGACGGCCATCTCCTACGGCTGCAACATCATCAAGTTCTTCCCCTGCTCCAATTACGGCGGCCTTGGCACCATGAAAGCGCTGGCGGCGGCCTTCCCTGCCGTGACCTTCCTGCCCACCGGCGGCATTTCCGATAAGAACCTGGCGGAATACCTCGCCTGGGAAAAGATTTTTGCCGTGGGCGGCAGTTGGATGATGAAGGGCACGCCGGAAGAAATCAAAGATAAGTGCGCGGCGGCGGTGGCCATCGCAAAAGGGGAAACGTGAGAGCGGAGAGCGGAGAGCGGGGATCAGAGATATTGTTTGATCGCCGAGAGATTCCCGGTTACGCCCGGTTCCGCATTCCCGGGATCGTGACCTGCGCGGACGGGACGGTCCTTGCGTATTGCGAAGCGCGCCAATCGGATGACGATTGGGCGGTCATTGATATTTTACTGAGAAACAGCGATGACGGCGGGCGGTCCTTTTCCGCCCCCGTCGTTCTTGCTTCCGGCACAAAAGAAGGCAAAACCGTCAATAACCCGGTCATGATCGCGGGAAAAGACGGCACAGTCCATTTTCTTTACTGCGTGGAATACGGGCTGAAGGAAGCGGGCGGCGGTGTGTTTTACCGGCGCAGTTCTGATTCCGGCTTAACATGGAGCGAACCGCGGGAGATCACGGCCATGACTGCCCCGGAGCGCCGCAATGTGTTCGCCACCGGCCCCGGGCACGGAATCGAGCTGGCGGACGGCACGCTGCTGGTTCCCTGCTGGACGGTCTTAAAAGAGCACGGGGTAGACCTTCATTCGCATCATCCCGGCGCAGTCTGTTGCCTGAAAAGCGGAGACGGCGGCGACACATGGGGAATATCCGCATTTGTCCCCAACGGAGAGGTGGATGATCCCAATGAAACCGCCGCGGCGCAATTGCCCGACGGAACGGTGGTGCTGTCCGTCCGGGACGGCGCTTCCCGCTGCCGCTGCGGTTCTGTTTCCAGGGACGGCGTCACGTTTTCCCCGATCCGGCAGCTTCCTGACGTGCCGGACCCCATCTGCTGCGCCGGGATGGTCGCTGTTGACAGAAAGCTTTATCTGACTAACTGCAACAGCAGGACGGAGAGAGGCAACCTGACGCTGTGGGAAAGCAGTAACGGGACAGACTGGAACCCTGTTCAGACCATTGACGCCGGCAGCGCCGGATACAGCGATCTCACAGAGGCTGAAAACAGCCTGGTCATAACCTATGAAAAAGAAAACGCCATCGTCTGCACGATGGTTCCTCTCGAATAAAAAACGCCCTGACAAAACTGTCGGGGCGTTTGCTCTGTGTTGGTTATTTTTTCATTTCGGAAAGCTTCTGCCGGGTACCGTCGGGGCGGACGACCACGGTGTGTTCCAGCTGATTGCGCAGCGACGCCTTGTAAGCGTCGATATATTCCCTCCGCAACCGCTGCTGTTCCTCTTTTTCCGCCTCCGTCAGACCTTGCTCCGTGCGGGACTTGCGCGCCAGCGCGTTGATCCTGTCGATGGTCTCCTGTGTGATCATAGGTGATCCTCCTCCGGGGAATAAAATCCCGCGAACTCGTCGGGATCCAGTTCGATATCCCAGTTGCCTTCGATTTCATCATCCGGCTCGTAGGGCTTCAGCGGGATCTCCGCCATGACCTCGGCTTTTTTGATATTGCCCCAGATGGAGGGGATCACGTTCAACGTGTAACCGCAGCCGTTGGGGGTCAGCCAGTCGTGCATGGGCGCTTCCGGCAGGGCAAAATACTGCATAATGGTCATGATGACGCCGCCGTGGGTGATGACCGCCACGCTGTCAACGCCGGATTTCATAACGCCCTCCACAATATCGCTAAAACAGCGGCAAACCCGCTTGGCAAAATCGCCGTTGCTCTCACCGAATGGGGCGGCGGCCTCTTCACCGCCGGCCAGCCACTCTGTAAAGGCGGGGTCGGTTTTCAGCTCGTCGGCCGTCATTCCCTCAAATTCGCCGAAATCATACTCGATCAGGCCGTCGAAGATCATAGGGCTGAGATCGGGATAGAGGATCCGGGCCGTCTCAAGACAACGGTCAAGAGGACTGGTGATCACGGCGCTGACGGCAGGATATTCATAGTCGGATTTCATATCCTTCAGCTGTTTTTTTCCTTCAGCGGAAAGGGGCACGTCGGTATGGCCGACGTACTGCCCCAGCTCAGCGCCCTCCGGCAGACCGTGACGGAGCAGGTGGATCTTGAACGTACGCATATTTTTTCCTCGCATCTTTACAAAAGTGGTTTAATCCTGTAAGATAGTATAATACAAGAAGCAAAAACAATCAAGGGAGAATCGCTATGAGCGTGCAATTTTCCGCGAAACTTTCACTTTTGCGGCGAGAAAAGGGAATTACGCAGAAACAGGCGGCGGAGGATCTGGGCATTTCTCAGGCGCTTCTGTCACACTATGAAAAAGGAATACGGGAATGCCATCTTGATTTTGTGCGAAAAGCGGCGGAATATTATGAAGTGACCGCCGATTATCTGCTGGGGATGACGGATTCACGGCGGCAGACGGACGATCTGTTCGATCCGCATGACGTCTCCACAGACAACAGGGTCTTTCCGAAAACGGTTCTGCGCAGCATTTTCGCACTGTCCCGTCAGGCGGAAATGGACGGAGATGCGGCGGAAATCATGTTCTGCGACTATTTTTCCCTTTGCATCAAAAAATACGCAGCCGCTTTCGACGGCAGCAACACGCTCACAGACGCGCTGTGCGACGTCAGCTTGCGGCGGCTGCGTAACAATGCAAAGCCATCGGACGAATCGCCGCCGACGCCGCCGATGGCTGTGCAGACCGTCTGCGACCATGCGATGCTGCTGATCAATAACGACGTGACAGACGCCTTCAGATAAAAACCCGTAAAAGCAATGATTCCCGGCCTCCGTTTCAGCGATCGGGAATCATTTTTATCACGGACAGCACGTTGACCAGCAGAAGCAGCAGGCTCAGCGCCGCTGTCGCGGCACGGACAAACCCTGCCGCCCGGTTGATACGATTCATGATCCGCAGCCAGCGCAGCTGCGACGCCGTCCTTTTCAGCGTTTTTCGTTTCATACCCTATCTCCTTTGCAGTTCCACCGCGTGGGCGATACAGGGAATGGATTTGCCCTGCAGCACCACCTCCGGCGACAAAAGCGCGCCGGTGCCGACAAACAACACCTTTTTCAGCATCCCCTTTCCCATCTGAGGAAGGATCCTTGCGCAGACGGCAAGACCGGAGCAGGCGCAGCCGGAGCCGCCGGAATGCACGTCCTGTGTTTTCGGGTCGAAGATCAGATTGCCGCAGTCCTCATGGACGGGTGAAATGTCGATCCTATATTTGTCATACAGCAGGTCATACAGCAGCGCCGTTCCCGTGCTGCCCAGGTCTCCCGTCAGGATCAGGTCATAGTCCTCCGGCTCCGTGCCCGTATCCGTCAGGTAATCAACAACCGTCCGCGCGGCGGCAGGGGCCATGGCCGCCCCCATATTGGCAGCGTCTTTCACGCCGTAATCCGTGATGCGCCCGAACAGGACCCGCGGGATGATCAGCTCCTCAAAGCCCCGACCGATCAGGCAGGCGGCGCCTCCCGTTACGGTGCGCTGGGTGGTCTGCGCCCGCTGACCGCCGTATTCCAGCGGATAGCGGAACTGTTTTTCGGCGGAACAGAAGTGGGAAGAGGTTGCGGCGACGACGTTATCGAAGCCTCTGCCCTCCACCAGCGTCGCGGCCAGCGCCATGGCGTAGGCCATGGTGGAGCAGGCGCCGAAGAGCCCGGCAAAGGGCGCGCCGAAATCCTTCGCCCCGAAGGTGCTGGCGGTACACTGGTTCAGCAGATCCCCCGCCAGGATCAGGTCGATATCCGAACGGTAGAGCTGCCGTTTTTCGATGGTCCGGTTCACCGCCTGAAACAGCAGCTCCGCCTCCGCCTCATTCCAGTTTGCCTTTCCGACGCCGTCGTCCGGGTAACAAAAATCAAATTCCTTCCCCATCGGGCCTTCCCCTTCCGTCTTACCCGCGACAGCGGCGCAAGACAGCACACAGGGAGGCTCGCTCAGTTCGATCACATTTTTTCCGATTCTCTGCGCCATAATTCCTCACATCATAAAAAAGTAATAGATCAGCCCGTAAATCATCGCGAAGCTGCACCCGTAGACGATCACGGGCCCCGCCAGCGTAAACATTCTGACGGCGGTGCCGAGAATGCGCCCTTCGGTAGAGTATTCCAGCGCAGCGGAGACGACGGAATTCGCGAACCCGGAAATGGGAACGGCAAAACCCGCGCCTGCGTGCTTTGCGACTTTATCATAGACGCCGACGGCCGTCAGGATGGCCGTCAGCACCACGACGGTAATTGACACGCAGGTCCTGGCGGTCTTTTCCTCCGCCCCGCGGGAAACGTAGAACGTAAACAGCAGCTCCGCAAAAAGGCAGAGCGCGCCGCCGAAGAGAAAAGCCGAAACCGTGTTTTTCAGCAGCGGCGAGCCGGGAGACAGGGCTTTGACCCGTTTCTGATAGTCCGAATGGTTTTTGTCATTCATAATAACATCCCTTTCCGGATTATTGTTTCCCGGCGAGAGTAAAATAT
>CAMVNL010000183.1 GCA_947168785.1 uncultured Clostridia bacterium
CCGGCTGTTCCGCCGCCGTCTCAGGCTCTTCTTTTTTCTCCGGCTCCTTCGCCGTGTTCTGCTTCTTTTCTTTCGCCATGTATCTCTCTCCTTTGTCCGGGAAGTTGCTGATGTTTCGGTAAATCTGTGGGGTTCGTCACTGTCGGATGCGTATCTCCGCACTCCGCTCTGTAACTATTGCCTATTGCCTATTGCCTATTGCCTACTTACTCAGTTCCTCCAGCGCCGCGCCCGTCACGCCGCAGATGTATTTCACCAGGGGGATGATCCGCGCGTAGTCGCTCTTGGTGGAACCGATGACCGCCACAGTGCCGCCCTGTCCGCCGCCGGGCTTGTAGGGGGCCCGGATGATGGTGGCGCCCCGCAGGCAGGCGAACTCATTCTCGTTGCCGATGCTCAGCTCCACCGGCGCGTCGGTGGAGGTCCGCAGCAGCCGCTGCAGCGCCTCTTCATTGCCCAGCAGTTCCAGAATCTCCGGCGCGCTGCTCCGCAGGTCCGGGATGTTCAGCAGGTTGGCGTGTCCCTTTACCGTCACGGTGGATTCCGACGCGGCGGAAACGCACTCGTAGAACGAAACCAGCAGGGGCATCAGGTCCAGCGCTTTTTCGCCCAGCGAGGCGGCGGCGGACTGGATCCTGGCCGCTGTGATGCCGCTGAGGGGGATCCCCGTGAAGTTGGCGGAAATCACGTTGTAGAACAGCTCCATGGTCTCGTAGTCCGGCTCTTTTTCCAGCCGGGCGATCCGGCTTTTCAGCACGCCGGAGGAGGCGGAGACCAGCACCATCACGTTTTTGTTCCCCACGGGCACCAGCTGGGCGTTGCGGATGTCCGCGCCCTCCGGGTCGGGGGAGGAGACTGCCGCCGCGCAGCCGGTCAGCTCCGCCAGGATCTCGCAGATCTGCGACAGCACTGCGTTGGAATCGCCTTCCGAATGGTCGATCCGGGAGAGGATGCGGAAGATATCCGCGTCCGACGGGGCGTAGTTCTGCAGCAGCCTGTCGATATAATAACGGTAGCCTTTGTCGGAGGGCACCCGGCCGGCCGAGGTGTGGGGCTGGTCCAGATATCCTTTTTCCGACAGGTAGGCCATCTCGTTGCGGATGGTGGCGGGGGATACCGACAGCGGCAGCATTGCGGCAAGAAACTTGGAACCGACCGGCTCGCCTGTGGCAATAAAGCGTTCCACGATGGCGGAAAGGATCTGTTCTTTTCTGTCCGAAAGCTCCACGGTATCACTCCCTGTTCTGCTTTGCTAAGTTAGCACTCTCATTGCCTGAGTGCTAACTCTGTTAATAATATATACCATTTTTCCGCCGTTGTCAAGAGATTTTTTTTGTTTTTAAAAATTTCGCAAAAAATATTGTGCAATCGACAGGATTATGCTATACTGCATTATATATCAGAGTATTTTCTTTTCTTAATTAAAATATTATATAATGGAGTGGAACCGATGCAGGATATTTCGAAGCTTTGCATGATCTGTTTAAGCGTAAAAGATGAGAACGACGTATGTCCCCGCTGCAAAAGGAATATCGCGGTCCGGCAGGAGGCGCCTCTGCTTCCGCTGAAAAGTATTATCAATGAAAGATATTGTATTGCCAAGGCCATGAAGCGCAACGGCGAGGGCGTGACCTATGCGGCCTACGACCTCACGCTGGATAAGCCAGTCTCGGTGCGGGAGTTTTTCCCCGAGTCCATCGCCTCCCGCAGCTATGACGAGCTGACGGTGGTGCCCGCGGCGGGCAGCGAGAGCGATTTCAGCAGCTGCCGCGCCTCGTTCATTGAGCTGTGGACGAAGCTGATGCGCCTGAAAGGCCTTTCCGCGCTGATTACCGTGACGGACGTCTTTCAGTCCAACTCCACCGCCTACGCGGTCTATGAGGAATCGGAGCTGGTCAACCTGAACGGCTATCTGAACAACACCGCCGACGGCTATATGCCCTGGGAGAAGGCCCGCATCCTGTTCATGCCGGTGCTCTCCACCCTCGGCACCCTGCACACCTCCGGCGTGCTGCACCGGGGCATCAACCCCAAATCCTTTATCTTCTCCAAAGACGGCAAGCTGAAGCTGACCGATTTCTGCGCCGAGCAGGCCAGGACCCTGCTGAGCGATATCGAGCCTGAGTTCTTCGAGGGCTACACCCCCTATGAGCAGTATTCCGCCGACGGTAATATAGGCGCATGGAGCGATATTTATTCATTCTGCGCGGTGATCTACCGGACGCTGGTGGGCAGGGACCCCATCGACGCCAAGGTGCGCGCGGTGGAGGATAAGCTGATGATCCCGGCGAAGTTCGCCGAGCTGATCCCCAGCTACGTCATCAACGCGATGATCAACGGCATGCAGATCATGCCGGAGGACCGTACCCGCAACATCGAGCAGCTGCGCAGCAATCTTTCTACCGTGCAGCGCAGCTTTGAGACCCATACCGATCCCTCCAAGTACACGCCGGCGGCCCCCATCGGCGACCCGCTGGCAGATCCCGTCCCCACCCGTGAGCGCGTGGATAACCCGGTGCCCTCCTACAACAGCTACGCCCAGCGGATGCAGGGCATGCAGTCGGAGCGCCCCGCTCCCGCGCCTGTCCCCCCGGCGGCCCCGCCCCGCAAGGAGCCCTCTTACGGCGCGCCGATCGAGGGCTATTCCCAGCCGGTGTCCGGTTTCGGCGCCAGACAGGCGGAGCCGGAGCCCGTCTTTACCCATCAGGTGACTGCTTCCGAGCCGCCGGTGCCCCCCGTGCCCCCCGTGTATTCCGAGGCGGTGCGTCCCGCGCCGCAGCATGAGGATCCCGTCCCCACCGCCGAGCGCGCGCCCCGCTATCAGGAGCCGGTGCAGACCGTGCGCCGCGCCCCGCAGTACGCCGAGCCGGAACGCGTTTCCACCGCCGGCGAGCGGGTGGATGAATACCGCCGGGCGGTGGAGGAGGTCCGCCGGCTGGACGAGGAAAAGCGCGAGCGGAAAAAGAAGAGCCTCATCGCCCTGCTGGTGGTGCTGGTGATCCTGCTGCTGGGCGTGGTGGGCGTGCTGGCCCATGAGATGATGAACCCCGGCGCAGGCTGGTTCGGCGGCAACACCGCCGAGACGACCACCGCGGCGGCCACCATGGTGAAGGTGCCCGACTTCAAAACGAGCCGCATCACCGATATCATGAACAACCAGACGTTTACCACGAACTTCACCATTATCCAGAAGGCGCAAAGCTCCGATACGGTGGCGGAAGGCACCGTGCTGGATCAGGATATCGTTTCCGGTCAGATGGTGCCGCAGGGCACCGTGATCACGCTGACCGTCAGCAGCGGCGCCAAGATGGTCAAGATCCCGGACGTTTCCGGTCACACGTATGAAGCGGCGGAAGAGACGCTGAAAGCGCTGGGCTTCAAATGCTCCAAGTCCTCCCGTCAGAACGACGGCACCCACGCCCCCAACACCGTGGCGGAGACCTCTCCGCTGGCGGGCTCGGAGGTCAAGGAGGGCTCTCTGGTGATGATCGTCCTGTGGAAGGACGCGGAGACCACCGCGCCGGTGATCGATATCGGTCAGCAGGCCCAGACCACGGTGCCGCCCACCACGGCGGCTCCCGTCACCGAAGCGCCCACTGAAAGCACGGAGCCTGAGCCCACCGAAGCGCCGGAACAGGAAGTCGTGGACTGAACAATTTCGACATATGTAACAGGCGGATAAATCATGCTCTGCAACTATTTTACACAATTGAAGGAGGATATCGCGTGCGTCAAAGAACGGGACCCCGCGGCCACCTCCGGCCTTGAGATCCTGCTGCTCTATCCGGGCCTCAAGGCAGTGCGCGCCCATCGCAGGGCGCACTGGTTCTATGAACACGATATGCACCTGATCGCGCGGTACATTTCACAGCGCGCGGCAAGAAAAACGAATATCGAGATCCACCCCGGCGCCAAGATCGGCAAGCGGTTCTTTATCGACCACGGCACCGGCGTGGTGATCGGCGAAACGGCGGAGGTGGGCGACGACGTGACCATCTATCAGGGGGTCACGCTGGGCGGCACCGGCAAGGACGTGGGCAAGCGCCACCCCACGGTGGGCGACCACGTCATGATCGGCGCGGGCGCCAAGGTGCTGGGGCCGTTCTCCATCGGCGATAACGCCAAGATCGCCGCCGGCTCCGTCGTGCTGAACGAGATCCCCGAAAACTGCACCGCCGTGGGCGCGCCCGCCCACGTCGTCAAACGGGACGGCGTTCGTGTTGACCAGCTGGATCAGGTCAACATCCCCGACCCCGTGGCCCAGGAGCTGGCCAAGCTCAACCGCCGGATCGAAGAACTGGAGACAGAACTTCACCGGCTGCAGGCGCCGACAAGCGGGAGTAATTGCTAATTTCACATTTATCATGATTATCGCAAAACAGGAGAAGAGATATGAAAGTCTACAACACCCTCACCAGACAAAAAGAAGACCTGATCCCGATCACCCCGGGCGAATATAAGATCTACGCCTGCGGGCCCACGGTCTATAATTATATCCACATCGGCAACGCGCGGCCCATCTGCGTGTTCGACGTACTGCGCCGGTATCTGGAATACCGGGGCAACAAGGTGACCTTCGTGCAGAACTTCACCGATATTGACGATAAGATCATCAACCGCGCCAACGAGGAGGGCGTCTCCTTCAGCGAGATCTCCGAGAAATACATCGCGGAGTACAAGACCGACGCGGCCGGGCTCAACGTCCGGGAAGCCACGGTCCATCCCAAGGCCACCGAGAACATCGACGAAATCATCGCCATCATCGAAACGCTGATCGAAAAGGGCTACGCCTATCAGGCGGAGCACGACGTTTATTTCAGCCCCGCCAAATTCGCGGAGTACGGCAAGCTGTCCCACCAGCCGCTGGACGACCTCATGTCCGGCGCGCGGATCAACGTGGGGGAGATCAAACGCGAGCCCATGGATTTCGCCCTCTGGAAGGGCAGCAAGCCCGGCGAGCCCTATTGGGAATCTCCCTGGGGGCAGGGCCGTCCCGGCTGGCACATCGAGTGCTCTGCCATGAACCGCAAATATCTGGGCGAAACCATCGACATCCACTGCGGCGGGCAGGATCTGATCTTCCCTCATCATGAGAACGAGATCGCCCAGTCGGAGTGCTGCAACGGCGCGCCCTTTGCCCACTACTGGATGCACAACGGATTCATCACCGTGGATAACGAGAAAATGTCCAAATCAAAGGGCAACTTCTTCACGGTGCGCGACGTGGCGCAGCAGTACGGGTATGAACCCATCCGCCTGCTGATGATCTCCTGCCAGTACCGCAGCCCCATCAACTACTCCTACGATTCTCTCATGCAGTGCAAGGCCAGCCTGACCCGTCTGCACACCTGCCGGGATTCGCTGGATTTCGCCCTGGCCAACGCCGGGGAGGACGTCCCCGCTGAGGCGCTTGCCGCGCTGGAGCAGGCCTTTGACGGCTACCGCGCCAGATTCTGCGAGGCCATGGACGACGATCTGAACACCGCCGACGCCATCGGCACGCTGTTCGAGCTGGTGCGCCATATCAACAAAGAGGTGCTCACCGCCGCCCCCGCCAAAAACGCCGTGGAAGCAGCCGTCAAGGCTTTCGACGCGCTGACCGGCGTGCTCGGTATCGTATATAATGAAAAGACGGAAGAGGACGGC
>CAMVNL010000184.1 GCA_947168785.1 uncultured Clostridia bacterium
TTCGTCGCCGGCGCGGAAATTCGGCGCGGTGGCGGTCTTCTTGCGGGCCGAGGTGTAGACGAAATCGGTGGGCTTGGTGGGGTCGTGGATCAGCCAGACCAGGTTCTTCGACGGGTCGTCCTTGGTGGTGGGCGTCTTCATGAAGTCCTCCGTCAGAATGTTGAAGGGCTGCACCCGGACCCGGTTGTCGGCGTCAACCTCCACGATCAGGTACTGGGCGGCGTTGCGGGCGCCCGCGGGCACGGTCTCGTCGCCGATGTCGCGCTCCATCTCAAAATAGTTGAGGGTGCCGGTGCCGATCTGGGTATAGCTGTTCTGCCAGATATCCAGCGGGTTGTTGATGGGCCCGTGGGAGTGGCCTGAGAAGTTGACCACCTGCGGGTATTTGGCGTACACCAGATGCAGGGGCAGCGCCATCTGCGTATGCCAGCTGCGGCTGACGTACACCGTGTTCCAGATGTGGCCGTGCTGCATGGTGAAAATGGGCTTGTCGGGATCGTCCGCCGCGGCCTTGCGCAATTGGGTCGCCATCCAGTTCAGCTGAGACGGGGTGTGCCAGGTGTCGGTGGGGTCGGGGGACATGCCGATGAAATGGAAGCCCTTGACCACCACGTGCTTATCCAGCTCCTCGCCCATGCGGCGCACGTAGCCCTCGTGGCCGGTCACCCCGAACTCATGGTTGCCCATCACCGTGATCAGCTGCGTCTCCTCCGTCTGCAGGTTTTCACGGATCACGCGGGTGAGGATATCGTATTCCTCTTCGGAACCGCTGTCGCAGTTGTCGCCCACCAGCACCACCGCGTCCAGCGTGGGATAGGCCTGTGCGTGCGCGTAGCGGTAGGCGGTCTCAAACAGCTTGGCCAGCCGCTTCGCCGTTGTGTCGTCAGCAGCGGAAATATGTACGTCGGAAGCCACGGCGAACCGGAATACCGGCGTGAACTCCCCGGCGATCTCCGCCTCCACCGCCTCTTCCAGCAGCTCCTGCTTCATCCTCGGGATGGGAGACAGACCAGTGACCAGCATTAAAAACGCCAGCGGCATGCTCAGTATCATTACCAGTCGTTTTACAGTCGTCATAACGTCCTCCTTGGGGCATATGTCAATGCCATTATACACCATGGCTTTTGCTTTTGTAAACAGAAAACTGTTTTTTCCTTTCAGCGGGTCAGCTCCAGCCGGCAGGAAGCCTCATCCGGCAAATGGCCGTCCACGTACACGGTGTAGGTCCCGGGGTACACCCGGCGGATCCCGTCTTCCCCGAAAAGGGAGAACCGCTCGTCGTCCAGCGGGAAGGCCACCGTCTTCGCCTCTCCGGGTTTCAGGCGGATCCGTCTGAAGCCCTTCAGCCGCAGGCGTGGCTGGTCCGGCAGCCCGGCGGAGTCCAGATAGAGCTGCGCCACCTCGTCCGCTTCCATCTGGCCGACGTTTGTCACCGTGACCGCCACGCCGTCCGCCGTCCGGCGGAGGTCGGAATAGGCGAACCGGGTATAGGACAGGCCGAAGCCGAACTCGTACAGGGGCTTTACCTTCCGGTACATATAGGTCCGGCCGTGGTTCATCTCATAGTCGTCGAAGGGGGGCAGGTCCTCGGTCTTCACCGGGAAGCCCAGCGGCAGCCGGCCGGAGGGGGACTCCTTCCCGAACAGCAGGTCGGCGATGGCCGTACCGCCCCGCTCGCCGGGGTACCAGACCTCCAGAATGGCGGCGGCGTGTTCCGCCGCCCACGGAATGGCCACGGCGCTTCCGTTTTCCAGCACCACGATCAGGTTGGGGTTGACCGCCTTCAGCTTTTGCAGCAGGCTGAGCTGCTCTTTGGGCAGCGACAGGTCGGTCTTGTCCCGGCCCTCCCGCTCATATTCCATGCCCAGGCCCACCACGGCGATCACCGCGTCCGCCCCCGCGGCGGCCTCGGTTTCGGCGGCAAACACGTCGTCCGCCGCCTCGTCCGGCGTGATCTGCCAGGTGAGGGTGCAGGCGGGCTTGTCGGTATTCTTGACAAAGCGCAGCAGAAAGCTCATCTTCTCGCCGCGGGCGAGGCGCACGGCGTCTCCGCTGTCAAGCTCGCCGTTATTCAATATCAGCTCCGGCGGGGTACACTTGGCGCTGCCCGCGGCCCGGACGCTGAACCGGTAAGAACCGGTATAGGGCGCTTCGATCTCGCCCCGCCAGATAATGGAAAAGGCGGGAGTGGAAATCAACGGGTCCGGCATCTGGTCGTCCCATTTAAAATCCAGCACCGGGTCGGTCCGCTGCCTCGGCAGGCCGGCAAAGGCGGCGTTGTCGTAATAGCTGCCCTGCGCCCCCGGCTCGCCGCCGTGGGAAAGGTAGGCCGCCGGAACGGTTTTCTAGTCCTCGCCGGTCTCGGTGAACTGCCACGGGGCGTACCGCACGGTCACGTTTTGATATGCCTTAATGCCCTCCAGCGGGGTGACTGGGTGATGGACCGGCACGCCGCTGTAATCGCCGAACTGGGCGATATCCGCGTTGTTGCCGCACACCGCCACCGTGATATCCCTATCCTTCAGGGGAAGGATCCCGTTGTTCTTCAGCAGCACCGCCGATTTGACGGCCGCCTCATAGGCAAGCTGCCCGTGCTTCTCGCAGCCGATGACGGAGAAGGGGGTTTTGTACCAGGGAAGGCTTTCCGGCGGGTCGAGCTGACCGGCTTTGATCCGCGCGGTCAATACGCGGGTCACGGCCTCGTCGATCCGCTGCTGCGTCACCATGCCCTTTTCCAGCGCCTCCTTCAGATACCGCTTGAAGAAATGGTCGCTGCATTCATGGTCGACGCCCGCGTTCAGCGCGGCCGCGGCGGCGGAGACCTCGTCCGGCTCCTTGTGGTGGGAATCCCACAGGCTGCTCACGCCCCCGCAGTCGGAGGTCACGTAGCCGTCGAAGCCCCATTCCCCCCGGAGGATGTCCGTCAGCATCCGGCGGTTCTCATGGCAGGGCACGCCGTTGATGGCGTTATACGCCGCCATCACCGCCTCCGCATGGCCCTCCTGCACCGCCATGCGGAAGGGCTCCAGATGGTACTCCCGGAAGGTCTTCTCGCTCATGACCGCGTTGCAGGAAAAGCGGTTGTGCTCTTCGTTGTTGGCGGTGAAGTGCTTGGGCGTCGCCACCGCCTTGATATAGTTGTCGTCCTTGCCCTGAATGCCCCGCACGAAGGCCGCGCCGTTTTTTCCGGCCAGGTACGGGTCCTCGCCGTAGGTCTCGGCGGTCCTTCCCCAGCGGGGGTCCCGGGCCAGGTTCAGGTCCGGGCTCCAGAAGGTCAGCAGGCCGTTATAAAGCCCCTCGTAGGGCTTGCCGCCGTTCTCCTCCTGCTCGCCGAAGAAATACTTGGCGCGGGCCTCGGTGGAAATGGCGTCCGCGATGGTCTCCAGCAGCTCGTCGTCGAACATGGCCCCGAAGGCGATGGCCTGGGGGAACACGGTGAACCTGCCCGGCCTTACCACCCCGTGCAGCGCCTCGTTGCCGTGATAATATTTCGGAATGCCCAGCCGCTCCACCGCCTCGGCGGTCTCTACGATCTGGCTCAGTTTTTCTTCCAGCGTCATCTGCCCCACCAGCGCCTCCGCCCGGCGGCGCGCCTGTGTTGTGTTCGTCATGGTTTTCTTCCTCCCGTTCTTCCGAAACGGCTTTCCCTGCCGCGGCTGCGCGGCAAACCGCTCTTACGCCGTTTATTATAACCGCCCGGCGGCGGTTTTTCAAGCGATTTGTCGGTTTTTGCGCAGATGCGGCCCGGCTTGACACTGCGACCGGATTTTATTAAAATAAAATGGAGAGATCCGTGCCGGTCTCTGCGGCGTCGCCGCGGAGGGGGAGACGGAAGAAAAAGGAGCAGCGCCATGACGAAGCAGGACTACCTGAAACAGATCGACGAGGTGATCGCCGACGGCATCTACAAGGATAACTGGCAGTCGCTGTCGGGGCACCCCGTCCCGGCATGGTACCGCCGGGATAAATTCGGCATTTTCATCCATTGGGGCATTTACAGCGTGCCCGCCTTCGGCAACGAATGGTATTCCCGTTCCATGTACGACCGAAGCAGCCCGGAATTTGCCCATCACGTCAGCACCTACGGACCGCAGGACGTCTTCGGCTATAAGGATTTTATCCCGATGTTCAAGGGGGAAAAGTTCGACGCGCAGGGCTGGGTGCGCCTGTTCAGGCGGGCCGGGGCCCGGTTCGTGACGCCCGTCTGCGAGCATCACGACGGCTTTGCGATGTACGACACGGCCTTCAACCGCTGGAACGCCGTTGCCATGGGGCCCGGGCGCGACGTGGTCGGGGAGCTGAAGGCGGCCTGCGAGCAGGAGGGGCTCACCTTCTGCGCCTCCACCCACCGGGCGGAGCACTATTTTTTCATGAACATGGGCCGGACCATTGACAGCGACGTCAACGACGAGCGGTACCGGGATTTCTACGGCCCCGCCCATTACAGCCCGGCCTTTGACAGCAGCGCGCTGCACCTCACCACCGCCGACGTTTATGCGGAGGGGCCGGACGAGGCGTGGCTGGAGGACTGGCTGGTGCGCACCTGCGAGCTGATCGACCGTTACCGGCCCGGGATTCTGTATTTCGACTGGTGGATCCACAACCACGCCTTCAAGCCCTATCTGAAAAAGCTGTGCGCCTATTACTACAACCGCGCGGCGCAGTGGGGGCGGGAGGTCACCATCAACTATAAGCACGAGGCGTTCCCGCCCACCGTCGCCACCTTCGACGTGGAGCGGGGCGCGCTGACGGATATTTCCCCGGTGCCCTGGCAGACCGATACCGCCATCGGCAAGCACTCCTGGGGGTACCGGGCGGATAACGAATATAAGACGGCGCGGCAGATCGTCTGCGACCTGGTGGATATCGTCAGCAAGAACGGCAACCTGCTGCTCAACGTGGGCCCGAAGGCGGACGGCACCATCACGGAGGAGGAGACCGCCGTGCTGCTGGGCGTGGGCGAATGGCTGCGCAAAAACGGCGAGGGGATCTACGGCTCCACCTTCTGGAAGCAGTTCGGCGAGGGCGACGTGAACGCCGAAGCGGGCTTTTTCAAGGACGGGGCGGAAAAGCCCTTTACCGCCGCCGATTTCCGCTTTACCTACCGGGACGGTTACGTTTACGCCTTCCAGATGCGGCCCGACGGCGGCGACGCGCGGATCAGGGCCTTCCGCAAGCGCGGCAGCCACGACTTCCTTGTGCGGTCCGTCACACTGTTGGAGACGGGCGAGGCGCTGCCCTTTGAGCGGACGGCGGAGGCAATGATCGTCAGAACGGGCGGCCTGCGCAGCGACCTTCCGCTGTGCTTCCGCATCGAGGTCGAATGACCGTCGTCTGCCTTCCCGGGAGGGGGAAAACGCAATTTCGTTCCCGATTTTCGGCATTTCGTTCCCTTGCGCTTGATTTGTCGAAAACAGAGGCATACAATATTTACCGTCTTTTTTATCAGATTTTACTGCTCCACCAATTTAATCGTGAATTATTTATGCGCCGGATAAACGTCGCA
>CAMVNL010000185.1 GCA_947168785.1 uncultured Clostridia bacterium
GAAGCCGGCGATGGCGCCGATGATGGCGGTTCCCTGGAAGACCACCCGGCCCAGGCCGGCATCATCCTCGATAAATCCATCGCCTCCTCCAACGCCCGTGAGGCGGCCCAGAAGGCGCGGGAGGCCAGCCGGAACAAATCCGGCATCGGCGGCAAGACCCGCATGCCCGACAAGCTGACCGACTGCATCTCCAACGACGCCACCAAGACCGAGATTTTCATCGTGGAGGGAGATTCCGCCGGCGGCTCCGCCGTGGAAGGGCGGAACAGCACCTACCAGGCTATTCTTCCCCTGTGGGGCAAAATGCTGAACGTGGAAAAGGCCCGGGCCGACAAGATCTACGGTAACGACAAGCTGACCCCCGTGGTGGTGTCCCTCGGCACCGGCATCGGCGAGAACTTCGACATTGAAAAGCTCCGCTACGACAAGATCGTCATTATGGCGGATGCCGACGTGGACGGTTCCCATATCCGCACGCTGCTGCTGACCTTCTTCTTCCGGTACATGCCGGAGCTGATCGAGACCGGCCACATCTATCTGGCCCAGCCGCCGCTGTTCCGTATTTCAAAGGGCAAGACCCACTACGACGCCTTCACCGACGAGGAGAAGGCGGAATACATTGAAAAACTGGGCGGCAACGCCGACGTGCAGCGTTATAAAGGTCTTGGTGAAATGGACCCCAGCCAGCTGTGGGAGACCACCCTTGACCCTGACAGCCGCACGCTTTTGAAGGTGACCATGGCGGACGCCGAGCTGGCGGACGAGACCTTCACCATGCTGATGGGCGAGGAAGTGGAGCCCCGCCGGGAATTCATTGAAGAAAACGCGGTCTACGCGAAGGATCTGGATATTTAAGGAGGCGCGGACAAATGGCAAAGAGAGAAGTAGAAAACAAACGCTGGCCGGAGGACCACGAGACCAATATCCAGCCCGTGGAAATCGTCAGCGAGGTCCGCACCAGCATGCTGCAATACGCCATGAGCGTATTGGTCAGCCGGGCGATCCCCGACGTGCGCGACGGCCTCAAGCCCGTGCACCGGCGCATTCTTTACACCATGTATGAAAATAACCTGACGCCGGATAAGGCCTACCGCAAGTGCGCCGATACGGTGGGTACCGTGCTGGGCCGCTATCACCCCCACGGCGACGCCTCCGTGTACGACGCCATGGTGCGCATGGTGCAGCCCTTTTCGCTGCGCTATCCGCTGATCGACGGCCACGGCAACTTCGGTAATATCGACGGCTACCCCGCCGCCGCCTACCGGTACACGGAAAGCCGCATGAACCGCCTGTCGCTCCACATGCTGGACGATATCAACAAGGAGACCGTTGATTTCCTGCCCAACTACGACGACCGTCTGAAAGAGCCGGAGGTGCTGCCCGTGCGCTTCCCCCAGCTGCTGGTAAACGGCTCTTCCGGTATCGCCGTGGGTATGGCCACGGAGATCCCCCCGCATAATCTCGGAGAAGTGATCGACGGCATGTGCTGCCTGATCGACAACCCGGACGCGGACCTGGCGGAGATCTGCCAGTATATCAAGGGACCGGACTTTCCCACCGGCGGCGTCATCATGGGCCGGGCGGGCATCCGCGCCGCCTACGCCACCGGCCGGGGCAAAATCACCCTGCGGGGCAAGGCGGAGATCGAAGAGGTCAAGAACGGCAAGTTCCGCATCGTGATCACCGAGATCCCCTATAAAGTGCGCAAAAAGGATCTGGTCAAAAAAATCTACGACTACGCCGTCGACAAGAAGATCGAGGGCATCGAGGACGTGGTGGACTACTCCTCCGAGCGGGACGGCGGTATGCGGATCGTGGTGGACCTGAAAAAGGACGCCAACCCCCAGGTGGTGCTGAACAAGCTCTATACCTACACGGAGCTGCAGACCACCTTCGGCGCGATCCTCATCGCCCTGGCGGACGGCAAGCCCCAGGTGCTGACGCTGAAGGAGATGCTGCAAAGGGCCATCGACTTCCAGTGCGAGATTATCCGCCGCCGGACCATGTTCGACCGCCGCAAGGCCGCCGAGCGGGCCCACATTCTGGAAGGCCTGAAGATCGCCCTTGACTTTATCGACGAGGTGATCGAGATCATCCGTTCCAGCGCCACCATTCCGGAGTCAAAAGAGGCCCTTTCGCAGCGTTTCGGCCTGGACGACGTGCAGACCACCGCCATCGTGCAGATGCAGTTAGGGCGGCTGGCAGGTCTGGAAAAACAGAAGATTCTGGACGAGCTGCAGGAAAAGCTGGATTTCATCAAGAAGTGCGACGAGATTCTCGGCAGCCATGAGATGGTGCTGGATATCGTCAAGACCGACGCGCTGAACCTGCGGGATTCCTTCAGCGACGACCGCCGCACCGAGATCTCGGAGGTGGCCGGCGAAGTGGATATCGAGGACCTGATCCCCGAAGAGGAGTGCGTCTTCACCATGACCCGCATGGGCTATATCAAACGCATGAGCGCCGACGAATACCGCATTCAGAAGAAGGGCGGCCGTGGCAAGATCGGCATCACCCGCCGGGAGGAGGACGAGGTGGATACCATGTTCACCTGCTCCACCCACGACAACCTGATGTTCCTCTCCTCCAAGGGCCGGGCCTATAAGCTGAAGGGCTATGAGATCCCCGAGGGCAGCCGGACCAGCAAGGGCCTGAACGTGGTGAACATTCTTCCGCTGGAGCCGGAGGAGAAGATCTCCGCCATGCTGGACGTGCCGGACGACCGGGACGACAAGTTTGTGTGCATGATCACCCGCAACGGCGTTATCAAGCGCACGGAGCTGACCAACTTCCGCAATATCCGCCGCAGCGGCATCATCGCCATCAACCTTGACGAGGGCGACGAGCTGATCGACGTGCGGATCACCGAAGGCAGCGACGACCTGTACGTGGCCACGAAGAAGGGTATGGGCATCCGCTTCAACGAGCAGGACGCCAGAGCCATCGGCCGCGCAGCCAGAGGCGTGAAGGCCATCAGCTTCAAATACCCCGACGACGAAGTGGTCGCCATGGAGATCCTGAAGGAGGGCGACGGCGGCAAGCTGCTGACCGTTTCCGCCGAGGGCATCGGCCGCAAGAGCGACTATGCCGATTACCGCATTCAGGGACGCGGCGGCTACGGTACCATCAACTACCGCACAGAGCGCTTCGGCGACGTGGCGGCTGTCCGCGTGGTCTATGATGACGACGACGCGATCCTTATTACCGAAAGCGGCGTGATGATCCGCGTTTCCTGCGGCGAGATCCGTGAGTGCGCCAGACCCAGCAAGGGCGTCATTCTGATGAAGCTGAACGAGGGCGACCGCGTTATCACCCTGACCACCGCCAAAAAGAGCGAGGAAGAACCCGCCGACGCCCTGCCCGAAGATCACGGCGCGGACGCGGAGACAGAAACCGACGTTGAAACCGACGCGCAGCCCTTGACTGACGCGGAAAAAGAGGAAACGGAAGACGCGGAGTGATCCGCAGGAGCCGCCATCAAATGATCGTGGGGAAAGATTATGGAAAAGAGTAAGACAAACAAGGTACTGAAAATTACGCTGATCGCGCTGATCGTGCTGGTTCTGGTGTTCGCGGCCGTGGTCGTGTTCCGGTTCGTGATCCCGCTGACGAAGATGTATAACGAGCTGGAGGTGCAGACGGAAGCGCCGGTGACCCAGGTGGAATACGTGGACGTGACGGAGCCGGAGGACGAGCCGGAGGTCGTGCGGTCCCTCAGCGAGCTGCGCAGCGCGGACGACCTTTCCACCGCCCTGCGGGAGTGGAGCGACAACACCGAGCAGGACGTGCTGATGAAATCGAAAAAGGTGATCAACTTCCTGCTGATCGGCGGCGACGACCATCAGGAGCTGGCGGACGTGCTGATGCTGGTATCCCTTAATAAGGACACCAAGAAGATCTATCTCAACTCCATCATGCGCGACAGCTACACGTATATCCCCATCAAAAACAAGGAGATCTACGGCAAGATCAACTCCGTGTATATGTACGGCGGCGCGCAGCTGGTGAAGGCCACGGTGGAGCGCAACTTCAAGATCGACGTGGATTACTACGTTTCCGTGAACTACGATATGTTTATGGATATCATCAACACGCTGGGCGGCGTTCAGCTGGACGTGCAGGAATATGAGGCCCGTGCCGTGGAAACGGATCAGCTCTTCATCGACCTGGCGGAACACTTCAATTTGGAGGCCGAGTGCCCCTACGGCGAACAGGTGACGCTGAACGGCATTCAGGCCCTGACCTTCTGCCGCATCCGCCACTGCGACGTGGACGCGGATATCAGCCGGACCCGCCGCCAGCGGCAGTTCATCTCCGCGCTGATCGACCGCTCGAAGGACGTCACCATGGATCAGCTGGATCAGATCCTGAATCAGTTCTCCGCCTATATCCGTACCGACGCCAGCAAGAGCGAGCTGGCGCAGCTGGCCTCGCAGGCCATTCTCAACCATTGGGCCGACTATGAGATCGTGGCCAACACCTTCCCGCAGGAGGAAGAGCGGCTGGATTACAACGGCTTTTCCTGGGTGTGGATCGTGGACTATCCTCTGGCCGCCTATCACATGCAGAACCTGATTTACGGCGAATCCAACATCATTTTAGAAGAGGACCGGGTCTCCGTCATCGACATCATGCAGCGCACCGGCGACACCGGCGTCGCCGCGCCGTAGCACGGCGCCTCGCGCCGGGTTAGTGGCTAGTGGTTAGTGGCTAGTGGCTAGTGGCTAGTGGTTAGTGACTAGTGGTTAGTAGCACGGCGCCTCGCGCCGTTTTAGTGGCTAGTTGCTAGTAGCACGGCGCCTTGCGCCGTTAAAGATCTTAGATCTAAGGTCTTATATATCGGCAACAACCAAAAATAGGATAAACCGGCGGGGCTCAACGGCTTCGCCGGTTTTATTTTGGTTCAATCAACGCAACTTGCCCACCTCAGGTCAAAAAAATTGATTCATCACGGAAAATTGTGGGATGCAGCAATCAGAATCTGTTGAGGCAACGAGATTTCCTTTGCAGCGCGGCACCTCAGTACCGCTGTTTCCCTAAGTATTATTCAGCAAACTGAAAAATCGGCTGAACCGTTTTATCTCAGACAACATCTTCTTTTCCGGTTAGCAAAAAAGGTTGTTTACGTCACGAGCGGCACTGAGGTGCCGCGCTGCCGGAGTTGTCAATAACCCCACGATTTGTTGACAACAAATCCCACAATTATTCGTGATGATCCAAAAAATTTATCCATCCCCCGGTCAAAAAACATACCACCCCGGTCAAAAACCATACCACCCCGGTCAAAAAACTTACCCACCCCGGTCAATAACCATACCACCCCGGTCAATAACCATACCACCCCGGTCAAAAACCATACCACCCCCGGTCAAATTATTTAACAAAACCGGTAAGATTTTTTTACAAACCCTGTCAGATTTTCTTACAGACCCTGTCAAAAAAATTGACACAATAAGAAAGAGATAATAAAGAGATAATAAAGTAATAAGAAAGAGAG
>CAMVNL010000186.1 GCA_947168785.1 uncultured Clostridia bacterium
GGTAAAATCTTCCGGTTTCATATTCAGATTTCCATGATCTCGGCTTCTTTTTTGGAAGCGACGGAATCCACCTGCTTGATGAAGTCATCGGTGATCTTCTGCACTTCCTCTTCGCCGTCGGAAAGATCGTCCTCGGTGATCTCGGAGGCCTTCTTCATCGCTTTCAGCTTTTCAATGGCGTCTCTGCGGATGTTGCGGATGGCGACCTTCGCGCCCTCCGCGCCGCTCTTGACGTCCTTGCACAGAGCCTTTCTGCGTTCCTCGGTGAGGGGCGGGAAGGCAAGGCGGATCACGGTGCCGTCGTTCTGGGGATTGATGCCCAGATCGGAGGCCTGAATGGCCTTTTCGATCAGCTTGAGGGCGGATTTGTCCCAGGGCTGGATGGTCAGCATTCTGGCTTCCGTCACGCTGACGGCGGCCATCTGGTTGATGGGGGTGGGCACTCCCCAGTAATCCACTCTGATGGGGTCCAGCACGGCGGCGTTGGCGCGTCCGGCGCGGATCGCGTTGTAATCCGAATTGAGGGACGCGATCGTCTTCGTCATTTTTTCTCTTGCGAAATCAAATACCTTATCCATGTTTCATCCTCCGATTGATAATATTGATGCTGATTATTTGACAACAGTACCGATGTTCTCGCCCAGCACGGCCTTTTTGATATTGGCCGGGTCGTTGAGATTGAAGACCAGCACGGGGAGGCGGCTGTTGCCGGCAAGGGCCGCGGCGGTGTTGTCCATCACGCCCAGGTGCTTTTCAAGAATCTCATCATAGGTGAGCGCGTCGTATTTCACGGCGTCGGCATATTTGTTGGGGTCTTTGTCGTAAACGCCGTCCACGTTGGTGGCCTTGAAGAAGATATCCGCCTCGATCTCACAGGCGCGCAGCGCCGCGCCGGAATCGGTGCTGAAAAACGGGTTGCCCGTGCCGCCGCCGAAGATAACCACCCGGCCGCTTTCCAGCAGACGGACCGCCTCGTCCTTGTTGAAGGGCCGCGCGACCCGCTGGATATCCAGCGCCGTCATCACCACCGCGTCGTTGCCTTCCTGAATCAGGGCCTCCTGCAAAGCGAGGCAGTTGATGACCGTGGCCAGCATGCCCATCTGGTCGGCTCTGGTGCGGTCCATCGTTCCGCTGGAACGGCCACGCCAAAAGTTTCCGCCGCCCACGACGATGCCGATCTGCACGCCCAGATCCGCGCACTCTTTGATCACTTCGCAGATGGGTTTGACGGTGTCGAAATCAATGCCTTTGCCGCCTTCGCCCGCCAGTACCTCGCCGCTGAGCTTCAGCAGTATTCTTTTATAGACAGGTTTCATAGTCGCCTCCGTTTTCCATTGCACATTATATGTATTCTTATTTTAGCCTATTTCCCGCCGCCTGTAAAGATGAAAAATATATTTCTTGACTAATTTTTTTATTTTGCTATACTGAAAGAGTAAAATCCTTCGGCATCCGGCGGGGTGGGTTATCCCGTCACGGCGCTGTTTTGCAGGAAATAAGGAGAGCTTATGTTTACTTTTGAAGAGATCAGTGAAATCCTCAGCCATTTTTCCACCGCGGGCAAATTCGTGGCCTGCGTCCCCATTGACGAGGGGCATATCAACAACACCTTCCGGGTGGAATACAAGGTGGGGGAGAAATCCATCTACCATCTGCTGCAGCAGATCAATACCGACGTGTTCAAAAACCCGGATGAGCTGATGGCGAACGTGGACCGTGTGACGGCGTTCCGGCGGGACAAGATCATCGCCGAGGGCGGCGACCCGGAGCGGGAGACGCTCTACTGCAAGCCGGCGGATAACGGCAAAAAGTATATCCTTGACAAACACGGCAAGGCATGGCGGCTGTATAACTTCGTCGGCGACAGCTTTTCCTATAATTCCATTGATTCGCCGGAGGTCTTTTTCAAAGCCGGCAAGGCTTTCGGTAACTTCCAGAAGCAGCTGGCGGATTTCCCCAGCGACCGCCTCTATGAGACGATCCCCGATTTTCACAACACCGCGAAGCGTTACGCCAACCTGATGAACGCGGTGAAGGCGAACCGTTCCGGCCGCGCGCAGAACGTCGCCGCGGAGATCGACTTTGCCCGGGCGAGAAAGGACGAAACGTATATCCTGCTGGGCAAGACCCTGACGGGTGAGCTGCCCATGCGGGTGACCCACAATGATACCAAGCTGAATAACATCCTCTTTGACCGGGCCACCGGCGAGCCGGTGTGCATCGTGGATCTGGATACCGTCATGCCCGGCCTGTCCCTCTACGATTTCGGCGACGCCATCCGTTTCGGCGCCAACACCGCGGCGGAGGACGAGACGGATCTCTCCAGGGTGTCCCTGGACCTGAACCTCTACGAACAGTACGTGCGGGGCTTTTTGACCTCGGCGGGGGATTCTCTGACGAAGGCGGAGGTGGAATGCATGCCTCTTTCCGCCAAGCTGATGACGCTGGAATGCGGCATGCGCTTCCTGACGGACTACATCGACGGCGATATTTATTTCCGGGTGGCCTATCCCCGGCACAATCTTGACCGCTGCCATACGCAGTTTGCGCTGGTGGCCGATATGGAGAAAAAGTTTGACGCCATGTCGGAGATCTCCCTCCGCGCCTACAAGGAGATCGTCTGCGGCAGCTGACGAACAGGCCCTTGCGGCAGCAGTATACATTATATTCATCATAAAAAAACGGATTCCCGAACCTTGTCCGGGAATCCGATCTTTTTATTCAGGGAAAACAGCCATTACAGTGTGGCGGACAGGTATTCTATGGTCACCATGGCGGCGATCATCATCGCCATGGTCAAAGTCACGGCAAGGTGGCGTTTCCGTTCCGAAACAAGGGTGGCGATAAACTCTCTCACGAAAGCGTTGATCCAGAAATACCGTTTCGTGGGGCTGCCGATCCCTTCCAGCCGTTCCCCCTGCTCCCATGCGATCATGCCCGAGCGGAACACGTGATAATTGGTGGTGGAGAAGATCACATGCGGTTTTTCCGCGCCGGCGTTCTCCCGGATCAGCTTCATGGAATTGCGGATGTTTTCATAGGTGTTCACGGAACGGTTCTCCGGCAGGATCCGCTCCTCCGGAACGCCGACGGACCGCAGATAATCCGCGATGGCGTCCGCCTCCGCCATGACTTCATCCGGTCCCTGCCCGCCGGAGGGGACAAAGACGATCTCTTTCCCGGTCTTTTCTTTTTGTCGGCGGGCAAATTCCAGCGCCTTATCCGCGCGGGAGCGCAGCAGCGGGGTCAGCGCCCCGTCCTTCATGATCTGGCAGCCCAGTATCAGCACGTAATCCTGGTCATAGGAGGGCACGTGCCTGGCGGATTTCACCCCCAAGAAGATGGTGCCGATCAGTACGCACTCCAGATAGGTGACCACGGCGGAAATGAAGGCCTCCGTAAAGTGCTCGATATATAACGCAGCGCCCTGCTCATTGTGTACGTCGACGAGGGTCGACCGCTGCAGGTATTCTCCCAGCGCGAAGGGCAGCAGCGTGAGCAGGCACAGACCGGTGCCGAGGATGGTCCCCAGCATATTCCGCCAGTTGCGGCCTTCTTTCCTCATGAGATTCACGTTGCTGACGGTGATGAGCACGGACATGACAAACGCGACAGGCAGCGCGACGGATGAAAAGATGTGGACGGAGCTGAGCATCCGCTTGATGGAATGGATCGGCCCCTCATAGGAGAACAGCAGCGGGATCTGGTAGAGGATCAAAAAGCCAAGAAAGACAGCAAGCCCGAAGCGCAGGACGTTTCGGTATTGGTAGAGACAGGCTCGCGTGCCGTTGCGGTAATTCCGGATGACGCTCCACAGCAGAAGGATCAGATACGCCAGCACCGCCAGCGGAATTGCCTGCGAGCCGGTGAAGTCGCCGAAATAGGAATCGTACGTCATAATATTGAACGGGTGAACATAGAGGCTTAAATAAATCTGTTCAATTCCGTCGAAATACAACAGCACGGTCGACTTGCCGGGGGTCAGGGCGTAGAAGGAGATGAAAAGCCTGCCGTTCTCCACCCGCATGCCCGTGCATTCCACCGTAGGATCTCCCACAAACCCCACTGAAATTTCATCCGGATTCCCGGGGATGGGGCTTTGCAAGAACTGTTCGGTGACAGTCACCGTATAGGAACTGCCGAAGAGCAGGACGATGCCGCAGCAAACGAGGGAGAGCAGCAGCGCAATGATCAAAAGAATTTTAACTTTCATGATGAATACACCTGATGGGCTTATAATTGTTTTCATCATATCATTTTTATCATGGTCTGTCAAACAAATCTCCGATAAAAAAAAGGGGTTCCTGAGAAACGATTGAGCGATCCTGTATTTTTGTTGGACATTTGTTGGACATCGGGTTATAATATAGCAGTAACATTATCATTTCAGGAGGTTCTTTTATGAATCAGAGAATTTCGTCGCTGCTTCAGCGGCTGCTGTCCTTTTTTATGCTCGCCGCGGGCATTGTTTTCATTGTGCTTGGCTCCATTACGCTGAGTCATCATAAAACTTATCTTCCCGCCACCGGCACGATCACTTCCATCGACGTGGAATACGGCGTCGGCGAAGACGACGCCGATACCTATACAGTGATGGTGGAATACGAGGTCGGCGGAACGACCTACTATTCAGAGCTGGGAGAGATGAAAAGCGGCTATCATCAGGGCAAACAGGTGGACCTGCTCTATAATCCCGAGAACCCGGAAGAGATCATTCCCTCCGGCAAGACAGGTCCCATCATCGCGGTGGTGTTCGGCGGCGTTGTCACGCTGGCAGGCGCGTTCGCGATCGTCAGAAAAATCGTCACCGGCCGCTGAGCCAATGGGAAACTGATGATGAAGGAGTGAGAAAGACCGTGCGGATCATGTGCATTGACGACGAAAAGCTGGTGCTTGGCCTGACCGTCGCCATGTGCCGGGAACTGCCGGAAGAGCCCGAGGTCGTCGGTTTTCAGACGGCGGGCGAATCCCTGCAATGGCTGAAGGAGAACCGGACGGATATCGCGATCCTGGATATCAACATGCCGGATCTGGACGGGATCACCCTGGCGGCAAAAATCAAGGAAGCTCAGCCCGACGTCTCCATCATTTTTCTGACCGGTTACTCGGAATACGCGGTGGACGCCTTCGGGCTGCACGCCTCCGGCTATCTGCTCAAGCCTGTCAGCGCGGAGCGGCTTGCCGCCGAAATCGACTACGCCATGGCGGGCCGAAAACCGCAGGCGCCCGGCAAGATCGCCGTGAGGACCTTCGGGGAGTTCGACGTGCTGGTGGACGGTCGCCCGGTGGTATTCAGCCGCGCCCGGGCCAAAGAGCTGCTGGCTTATCTCATTGACCGGCAGGGCGGTTTCGTCACTAGGGCCAACGTATTCGCTGCATTGTGGGAGGACGGTTTCTACGACCGGTCCATGCAGAAACAGCTTGACGTGGTGATCCGCTCGCTGCGGACCACGCTGGAGGAATACGGTATCGGCGATATCGTCGAGGTG
>CAMVNL010000187.1 GCA_947168785.1 uncultured Clostridia bacterium
CATATTACGGTTCCTCCTTGTTCTGTGAAGTCTGTTTCCGGCTCCAGTGTATCATACCCAACCGACAAACACAATCGAACAAAGTTGGAAATGCCGCAGCCGGCGGTTGCGAAACGGCAACGGACGGCTGCGGCGGCATTTTTACGGCAGTTTTTTACAGACTGCGCAGATAGTCGATGCTCTTTTTCACCGCGGAAAGCTCGGTGTTGCCCTTGTCAGGCTGGTCCTGCTCCACGATAAGCCACTGCGCACCGGACTTTTCGGAAGCGGCGATGATGGCGGGCATATCCTGCACGCCGTAGCCCACGGGCTTGAAGCTGAAGGCCTCGTCGGCGGCCTGCTCCTCATCGTCGTCAATGCCGATCAGCGCGTACAGCTTTTTCGGCTTTTCGCGGCCCTGCATCACGAAGTCCTTGAGATGCACCACGGGCGTTCTGCCGGAATACTTTTCGATGAACTTCGCGGGGTCTTCGCCGCCCACGTTCACCCAGCAGGTATCCAGCTCCGTCTGCAAATGGTCGGCGGGAACGGTCTCATACATCACGTCGATGCCGTATTTGTCGCCGATCTTCACGAACTCGAAGTCGTGGTTGTGGTACATCAGCACCAGGCCAGCCTCTTTGCACTTGGCGCCGAGGGCGTCGATCTTTTTCAGCGTTTCGGGATAATCCGGCGTGCCGGGGCGGTAGGCCTCGTCCACGTAGGGGATGGCGATAAAGGGGCAGCCGATGGCCTTGTAGGTGGCGATGACCTTGTCCATATCCTCCAGCATTTCCGCCAGCGGCACGTGGGCGGAAACCGCCTTCAGGCCGTTCTTTTCCAGAATGGCTTTGATCTCTTCCGCGCTTTTGCCGAACAGACCGGCGAACTCAACGCCCTCATAGCCCATTTCGGCCACCTTGGCCAGCGTGCCTTCAAAATCCGCCTCCATGGCGTTTCTGACGGAATATAACTGCAATCCGATGGGTAACATCTCAAAAACCTCCGTATTATAGTGGTTACGTTCATTCTATCACAAAGCACCGCGCATTACAAGCACAATAAAGTTTAAATTCTGTTGCTTGCAATAGGCGGCCTTGCCGTGTATAATGAAGAAAAACTGCCGACAGAGGGAGAAAACGATGAAACGCTATCTGATCATCAACGCCGACGACTTCGGCCTGTGTCATTCCGCCAACGAAGCGGTAATGGAGCTGTTCGAGGGGGGCTGGCTGAAGTCCTCCACCATCATGACGCCCTGCCCAGGCGCGGAGGAGGCCGTGGCCTTCGCCAAGGCCCACCCGGAATACGCTATCGGCGTGCACCTGACCCACACCAACGAGTGGAAGGAACAATACCCGTGGGGCTCTCTGACCGGCGGGAAAAGCCTGCACACGCCGGAGGGCCGCATGTGGCCGGAGAGCGACGAGTTTGAGGCCAACTGCGACTACGACGAGGCCATCGCGGAGGCAAAAGCGCAGATCGAATTCTGCGAAAACCGGGGCATGAAGCCCAGCCACGTGGACAGCCACATGGGCGCCCTTTACGGCCTGAACGGCAAGCTGCTGATGCTGCCCAAGACCCTGGCCCTGTGCGGCAAAAAGGGCTATCCCTTCCGCATGTTCTCCAAACCGCTGGCCAGCCAGTGCCCGGAGGAAGCGCCCCTGTGGCTCTTCAAGGCGGCCTGCCGGTTTTCCGGCTTTTTCGGCAAGCTCAACCACGTACCCATGCCGGATTACCTGATCTTTCCGGAGCAGATCGCCACCGGCAAGACCTATGAAGAATTCAAGAACAACTTTATCGAGTACCTGATCCGGATCCCGGAGGGGATCTGCGAGACCTACATCCACCCCGCCATGCCGACGGAGGAGATGAAATCCATCACCGGCACCTGGCAACGCCGGTACTGGGAGTATCTTGTCATGAAGGACCCGGAGACCCACGCGGCCTTCAAAACCCACGGGATACACCTCATCAGCTACCGGGATCTGGTCGCGCTGCGGAAATAACACCGTTCAAAAAAACAGGTTTGAGCACCTTCCGTACACAAAGGCTGACGTGTACGGAAGTTTTTATTAAGAGATGACAGAAAAACCTTTCCCCACGTGTAAGTTTTTCCCCGGCTTCGACACTAACAGGTGAAGGGAGCCAATCCTTTCAGAAAGGAACGCAGGGTATGGATCACGGTGCGGAGTATTACCGCCGGTTTCTGGACGGCGACAGGGGCGCTTTGACGGCGGTCATCCGGGAGTACAAGGACGGGCTGACATATTTTCTCTGCGGGTTCACCGGCGACCTGACCGTCGCCGAGGAGCTGACGCAAGAGACCTTCGTCCGGCTGTACGTCAGGAAACCGCGTTTTTCCGGGCGGTCGAACTTCAAAACGTGGCTGTACGGGATCGGGCGGAATGTGGCGCGCGAATATATCCGCCGGTCCCGGAAAACGGAACCGCTGCCGGAGGAATGGGACGCGCCGGACGAGGAGGCGGACCCCGAGCTGTCATATTTCCGCACGGAGCAAAACCGGGCCGTCCACCGGGCCATGACGCGGCTGAAGCCGGAATACCGGCAGGTTCTGTGGCTGTCGTACTTTGAAGCGCTGGACAGACAGGCAATCGCCGCCATCCTGAAAAAGAGCGTCAACAACGTGGACGTGCTGCTGCACCGGGCAAAAAAAGCCCTGCGGGCCGAATGGGAGAAAGAAGGTTTTGACCGATGAAAACGTATCAGGAAATGGCAGAGGCGGTGTTCCGGGAAGGGGACAGACGACTTGCCGTCCGGCAGAAAAAACGCCGGATGGCGCTGACCGGCGGCGCGGCGGGGATCGTGATCGCCGTGTGTCTCGCCGCCGTTGGGCTTTGGCGGCATGCGGCCGACGTCGCCCCGAAAACGCTGCCCGCAGCGCAGACGACGGCGGTCGTCACCCAAGCGTCCCCGCCCGCCGTGACACCGAAAACCCACGGACAACCGACGGAAACGGAGACCGCGCCGCAGCCCATCGCGCCGACGCAGCCGTCAGAGGAAGAAATCACAAACGGCGGGGCTGTCTCTGGGCGGGAAACGCCCGCCGTTTCAGAAAAAACCACCGTCCCGACGCAGACGGAACCGACAGAACCGCCGACCGCGGAGCCCGCCCCGCCGTCCGGAAGCTCCGGCGCGGCCAGCTACAACAGCAGCGACTGGACGGAAGCCGACGTCGATCACCAAGGGTGGGCGCGCTTTCCCCGTCGGCAGGGGTACGAGGACAAGTTCTGGGTGTGTTACGAGGGCAGGACCTACCGGTGCGACCCCTTTGCCGGGCGACCGCTGGAATACGGCGACTGCCTGTGCGCCCTGTCCGACTGCGCCCATGATTTCGCCGATGAGGAAGGCGCGGGGGTTTACGTGCTGCTGGAAAACGGCGAGCCGGTGCCGACGACCGCCGCCGTTGCCATCGTCTTTCCGGACGGCGGCAGTTACGTCATGATCCGCCCCGATGCCGATTGACCGCCACGGCGATCACCACCATCAAAAAAAAGATTCCTGAACGATTGTCCGGGAATCTTTTTTGTATTATGCATCTGTGAAATATACCATCAACAAATTGACAGTTTGTAGTGACGATTATCACGTAGCGCGGCTCAGTGAGCCGCCCCGGCGCAAGCCGGCTATGGGAGAAAACAACTATTTATATTAAACTGATTCCTTTAGCGAACGTTTTACTATTCGGAATCGCATTGCGGGCGGCTCACGGAGCCGCGCTACAATTATAATTGGCGCACGGAACTCCAACGCCCCGTCCTTTAATTACCCGCCTTATACCGGATGACGAAGGCCTTCTCCCCTTCCGGCTGGGTGATGGCATAATCCCCGCGCATGAGGGCCGCGCCGGTGAGGGTGACGGGTTCCTCCGGCGCGTCAAGGCTCCACACGGTGTAGACCGCGTCCGGTGTCAGGCCGCTGAAGGTCAGGGCCGCCTCGCCGGTCTTCGCCTTTGCATGGTGATAGAACAGCAGGCAGCCGCTGTCGCTGTCGCCGTACTGCATGGCGGTGACGGCGGTTTCATCCGTGCCGCCGCAGGCCAGCGGGAAGAACTGCTTCTGCTGGTCCGCCCGCTCCTGCGCGTAGGCGGTGAGCACCTCCATGGGGGTGGCCATGGGCACCTGCAAAATGGGCATAATGCTGGTGCGCAGGCCGTATTCGGAATCAAAATTGATAAAGGTACCGGAGACGGGCAGCCAGAAGGACAGGCCGTAGGTGTGGGCCTGCGTCGCCATCAGCAGGTCCGGGCGGGTCTGGTCGCAGTTGTAGTCGCTGCGCCACATGGGCACGCTGCGGCGGGTCATCTCCAGGTCCAGCCGCATGCCGCCGCTGGCGCAGTTGTCCATCACCATGCCGGGGTGCTCCGTCAGAAGCGTATCGAGATAGGTATAAAGATTCGTGATATAATGGTTTTCGGCAATGCCCCTGCGGCCGCCGTAGTAGTGCCGATCCGCCCACGCCCAGTATTCGGCGGGGGAAAAGTTAAAATCCTGCCGGTAGACGGTGACGCCGTTTTCCGTAAGGGAGTCGGAGATATACCGGGTCAGGAAATCCCGTGCCTCCGGCTCCGCCAGATTCCACATCACCCGCTCGTTGTCGCCGTCCTTGGGGGCGAGGTCCACCAGCCAGCGGTCGTGCCGGCTGCCCACGCTGTAAAGGTAGCTTTTGGCGGTCAGCCGTTCCGGCTCGTACCACAGCACCAGCCCGGTGTCGTCGTGGGCCTTGCCGTAGTCGCTGATGGCCTTGATGCCGCCGGGGAAGCGCTCCTCCGAGGTCATCCAGTTGCCGACGCCGTCCGCCCAGTCGTCGGTGCAGCCGGAGTACCAGCCCGCGTCCATCCAGAAGTTATCCACCGCGGAGAGCTTATCCCCGGCGACGTTCTCCAGATCGTAGAAGATCTCCGCCGCCGTGCGGGTGTTGCTGACGAAAAGGATATCCATATTGGTCTGCACCCGCGGCGCGTTTGCGGGATAGACGCAGGTCTTGACCCAGTCGCGGAACCGATTGAAGCCCTTGACGGGGTTGGACCCGCCGTAAAAGCAGAGGGACACCAGCGGAGAGCGCACGGCTTCCGCCGCTTCCAGATAAGCAGCGAACTCCTTCTGACGGATCTCCGCATGGGTCTTGCCGCCCCAAAGGCGCTGAAAGGAGGCCGCCCAAAGGCCGGTCCAGCCCGCCGCCAGCACCGCGCCGCCGTTCTGACCGCAGAGGTTGAAATAGGGCAGGTATTCGCCGGTGGAACGGCCGTCCTCACAGGCGATGCGCAGGGGGGCAAAGAGCTGACGGGCCTTCATCATGGCGAAGTCGGCGGGGTCGTTGTGGCTGCCCCGGCTGGCGTAGAGATCCGCCCCGGCCACCGGGAGATCCGCCCGGATGGCGCAGAAATCGGAGATGACGGCGGAGTTTTTGCCGCCGTCGTTGCGGAGGGTCACCGTCCACTCGCAGGCGGCGTTCGCCTCGTACCAGGT
>CAMVNL010000188.1 GCA_947168785.1 uncultured Clostridia bacterium
TAGTTGGCGGCGATGGTGGCGCTGCCGTCGTCCGGCGCGTTCGCGCCCTTGTTGGCGTCATATTGCAGCACGGCGGGCACGGAATACACCGCATAATAGGTGCTGCCGGTGGTGTAGCCGGTGGAGATATCCGCCGCGGTGGCGTCGGAGGTCGCCCAGCCGGTCAGGGTGTAGGTCTTGCCGTCCTTCACGGCGGTGGCGGGCACCTTGTCGGTGCCGGGGGCGCTGACGACGGCGGAGGTATCGCCGTTATAGACCGTCGCGTCCATCGTGGCGTCGCCGTCCATGTACTTGAAAGTGGCGGAGAGGGTCTTGCTCAGACGGGCATAGACCGTTCTGTCGCCCGTCACGCTGCCGACGGTGGTGCCCAGCTCTGCGCTTTCAGGGTTCTGATTGGCGGACCAACCGACGAAGGTCCAGCCGTTCAGCGCGGAGGCGTCGGGCGCGTAGGTATCGCTCTGGCCGTAGCCCACTTCACGGGCCGCGTACTCCGTCGCGCCGTCGGGGCTCATATAGTGAACCGTGTAGGCGTGGGGATGGATGGTCACGTTTTTGGTGCCGGAGAGCGTATCGCCGTATTTGGCGGTCACCGCGTAGGTGTAATCCGTGGCGGAGGTGTTGGCCTCGTTGCTGACAGTCAGCGTGGCCGCCGTATTGCTGTCGGCGGTGCCGTTGATGCCGCTGTGCTGCGCGAACACCCAGCCGGTGGGATCGGCGTTCCAGGCCACGCCGTACTGGTCCTTGACGATGGCGGAATAGGAACCCGTCGCCGTGCCGGAAAGGGGCACGTTGATCGTATCGGTGCCGGTCACTTCAACCGCCGCCGCGTAGGGGGTGCTGTTGGCCCAGTTGTTGATCTCCGTGCTGCATTCAACCGCGTCACCGACAGAGCTTTCACGACTCCAATCGGTACCGCCGGCGTTGACCCAGCCTTTTTTCCAGATCTTGGAGGTATCCAGCTTGATATCGCCCTTCCAGAGGACCGTCCATGATTCGGTATTATTATTCCAGACTGAGATAGAATACATGTGAATCGTCAAAGCATCGGTTTTTGAAAGAATTCCGTCCCAATAACTCTGGCAGTTGGCATAACCCTCCAATTCTACCGGGAATCCGGGCAGCGTCGTCTCAAAGCCGCAGGACCAGGTGCCGTCGTCGGAACCGTACCAGATGTCAGGGGTTCCGGGGACCAGATTATCGGTCCAGACTTCTCCGCCTTGACCATTGTTGGAAGCGTATTTGATTTTGATATACGCATTTTCAAAAGCTTTTGATTTCGTTCCGTTGGTAACGCTTGCTTCTACCTTGACGCGGTAGCCGCCCGCCTCTGCCGCCTCGGCGGTGGGGTTGAGGTTCAGCAAACCGGAGAACAGCCCGAGATAGCCGAACGCCATGACGACGGTCAGCACAACGGACAGGACCTTCCGGAATGCCGTGTTCTTTGTCTGCTGCATAATTTGGCCTCCTGTAACAAATTCGCAGAAAATATCTCCAAATTCCGCTTTTTATATTCTACTACAGACATATCACAAAATGCAAGTATAAATTGTATGTTTTTGATAATAATTACAAAAAACTATATATTAATTTGGTAATAGTTTTGATTTAGCACAAGGTCTGTACAATATATTTAAACTAATCACATCATCAATCTGCTTATTGGGCCATAATGGGATTTGATGATTTTTGCCTGATAATAAAACAATTTGATTGTTTTGTGCCGGATGCCTTTATTATGACTTGACAAGATTTTGTTTTTTGCAACATAATATGATTGATTGAATCCTTTTAACGGTGATGATTATGAAGACGTAACCAATACGCTTGTCAAGGAAATCGATGATTGCAGCTTTGACCGTGGTTTTCCGCAGGAACCGTCCGATCTGCTGGGGCCGGTTTGCTTGTGGATCAAAAACGGGAGAAATATCATAATCAGACATTTTACTTTGGCAACCAAACAAATCCCCAAGAATGGCTACCCACTGCCGTTTTTTGGGGATTTTTCTTTCTGACAATTTGAACCAAGAACCTGTCAATTCTCCTTTTGACACATGTTTGCCCCATACGGGAATTTTTACAGAAAACCAGCGGGACCTTTTTTGGGCTCCGCCGGCTGTATTTTTTGATGGATGAATTTTGATTTGTCGTTTGTTATGGTTAAGATGTTTCCCTTCAGGTCGTTCTCCACCTTATCCTCCGCATTTTGCTGCGTCAATGATCAGCACACTGTTGATTGCGGATCAGATGGAAGGTGCATCTTGTCCAACAAGCTAAAATAGAAGAAAAACAGTTTTCTTACAACTTGCTCAAAGGGTGAAAACTGCGTGCGGAACCAAAAGCGGGCAGGACCGTACATATACAGTTCGTCAAAGGTATCTTCATTCATTTCGGCGTTCCAGGCGTAATGCGTAATTCCAAACGCAAACAAATCGTCATGAAGCCGGATGCGCGCGTCCTTGCCGCGGAATACGCCTGCGAACTCGCCCCAGCGGTTTGCTGCCTTGACGTAACGCCATGAAAGCTCGCTGCGCGCGACTCTCTCGGAACGCATTACGTCGTCGGCGACAGCGCGCTTCGCCTCGTTCCAGAGCTTGTCACACTTTAAAACCTCAAACGCATTCATGGAAAAAATCTCATCCATCGAATCAAAGCAGCCGCAATGCCGCTTTTCGGCGTTCTTTGTTATCATTCCGATAAATTCATAAATCGATTCGGCGGCTGCTCCGTAATAATACTTCAGAAAGTCTTTCATCTCCTGATCATAGTTGCAATAGGGGTCGCGCAGAAGACGAGAGATCAGATAGGAGCGAAGTTCTCCGAATTCGGTATCACAGTTATAAATACCATAATTGATGCCCTCTTCATAAACGCCCTTTACGCCGAACGCCGCAAAGATCTGCATATTCGGCTGCAGTGTGTCAAAGTCAGGAAATATGCCTAAGGTATCACCGTAATCTGTGGTATAATCCCAGATATACAGATGATCGCAGATCTTGCTCCAACCCTCCAGATCTTTCATAAAGCTGACGTTTTCCTCACAGGCGGGATCGTCCAGAGGATGAGCGAAGCAGCACTCGATCGAGCACAGACGCACGATCACGTTGTCGCGCGGGACCACGTTCGTCGGGGTCGTTCTCGTGTACTGGTATGCGAAGGTGTCGATCGCGATATTGTCGTAACCGGCGGCCTTTACGTCGTCGGCGATCCGGTTCGCGAAGGTCAGCATCGTGCCCGCGTGGGAGCCGTTCGCTTCGTCGAGCGCCTTACAGGCTTCGCATTCACAGAATTCCTGATTGTCGTCCTGCGTCAGCGAGACGATCTGCAGGGGAAGACTCGGGTTGCACTTTTCGGCGCAGAGCGCGAGCACCTCGTCGCGGATGATCTCGTAGACATTCTCGTTGGTCAGACAGAGCTGTTTGGGGGTGCGCTCACCGTTGTGCAGGGCGTAGTATTCGGGATGAGCGTCGAAATATGTATCTCGGGCGCAGAATTCTGTTGAGAGCGTATGGCACGTCCGGCTGATATATCCGATCGTCCCGCCGAATTCCGCGGGGATTGTACGCCATCCGTTGCCGTTCAGTCCGTTGGCAAGTGAATATTCTGTGCTGCATGCAGAGCTCCAGCCCGTTTCTGTGAACTCAAACGCAGGCACGAAGGAGATATCCGCGTTCTCCGGCAGCTGGATGCTGTCGCGGCTTTTAGTCAGCTCTGAGGAGGTATAATATCTGCCGCCGCCGAACTGACGGATAAAGTCATAAACGCCGTAGATATTGCCGCGTACACCCGCGCCTTCGATCGCGACGCCGTTGTCATACGCTTTGATGATATAGCTGCCGTCCGGTTTTTCAGAGAGATCTGCATCAATTTTTTCGAGTGCGCCTACCGCGATTTCGTAAGCGCCGCTTGGGTTCGCGGTGACGACCTCGTGCTCCACGCCGCTGATCTCCGCGATCAGATCGCGCAAGCGGTTCGCAGCGGCCGTTTCCTGCGCGGAAGCGGATTCCGGGATCAGTATGACGGCGTCGTCCGGCAGAAGCGATTCGGCGGCCGCAAAAACAGAGATACAAGGCCCAAAGATGGAGATGAGCATCAGACAAGAGATAAGAACCGAAATTGTTTTTTTCATAGCGAATCCTCTTTCATCGATCTGTTAATTGCCATTTTGCCACAAGTAAAACAAAAAGACAACAACTTGTATAAAAAAACAAAACAAAAAACAGATAGAATGCCCGTTTCCGGTTTTCACAGATGAAAAAAGGGCTGTGACGGAACGATAATAACGATAATCCTTTTTGTAGAACTTGCAATCCAGGGAAAAAACAAATATAATATGAGTAAACAGAACACCCGAAGGATGCGGCTTGTGACAGTCAAGTGTAATTGCGCTGTGCTGCGGCCGGTGCCGGTCCCGCTCATGACGCCGGGGGTTCGATGATTGAGAGGTGCGCCATGAAAAGACGATTTGCAATACTGGCCCGTATCGCGGTGATTGCGGCCATGGTGATCCTGCTTATGGCCGCCGTGGCGCCCGCCGCGCTTGCGCTGGACTGCTCCGGCTCTGCCGCTGCGGGCTCGATGGATATGTCCACGTGGCAGAACGTGATGAAATCACTGGCGCTGTTCCTCGGCGGCGGATTGGCGGCGACGGTGTTTGCCGCCGTGGGCCACATGAATCCCGGCGGCATCCGTTCCGCCTTCTCGGCGCTTCTGGCGTTGCTATCGGCTGCTGTGCCCATACTGGATCAGGCGGGCGGCGGGTACCTCCGGCGACACCCGTTCTTGGCCGCCGCCCCGCAGGAAACCTCCGGCTATGTCTACGAAACGGAAGGACTTGTCGCGGACGCGGACTTTTACGTATCCCCAGCGGGCGACGACGGCGCGGACGGCAGCTTTGACCATCCGTTTCTGACGCCGCAGCGGGCGCGGGACGCCGTGCGGGCGACGGACAGAACGGGAAAAACCGGGATCACCGTCGCCCTGATGGCGGGCGAGTACCGGGTCGGCGGGCTTGCCTTCGGCGCTGAGGATTCCGGCACGTCGGAATGCCCCGTTGTCTGGCGCGCTTACGGTGACGGGCCTGTTGTTTGCAACGGCGGCGCGGCGCTGTCTCCCGCTTCATTTCGTAAGGTGACGGATGCAGAGAGGCTTTCCCGCCTGCGGGAGGACATCCGGGACAAAGTTGTGGTTGCCGATCTGTTTGCGCTGGGGATCACCCCCGCCGATTACGGAAAGATCTGTGCCATCGGCACCTACAACACCGCAGGTATGTACTCCGGCGGCTATACCGGCCCTGTCTACAGTGAGCTGTTCATCAACGACGCGCGCTGTCCGCTGGCGCGATACCCTGATTCCGGCGATCTGCGGACGGGCGAGCCCACCGCGGCCAACGGCGGCCGCTTCCTGCTGGACGGCTCCTTAAACCCCGCGTGGGGCAGCGTTGCCCTGCATACCACTCCAGTTGATGGAC
>CAMVNL010000189.1 GCA_947168785.1 uncultured Clostridia bacterium
GCTTCGCGCTTAAGGAACCCCCGGCGAGGGTTCCTTAACAACCTCCTGCGCTATTGAAGCGCAGGGATTTCGCCCGCTGCGGCGGGCGACCAAAGGCGCAGCCTTTGGAAACCGCCAGCCTTTTGAAAAAGGCTGGACCGAAAACTTCCATTGTTTCTGTCCCACAAAATCCGTGATAAACCAAGAATAAGAATGCCGGCCCCGGGAAAAGCGTTCCGGGACCGGCGTTGTTTTTTGTTGATCTGCCGAAGCGGCGAAAGGGGTCACCCCTCCGTCAAACCGGCGTTTTTCCGGTAGCGCAGGTAATCCTCTAAAATGATTACAGCGGAGACGGCGTCCACCGTCTCTTTGCGCTTCCTGCCCCGGGTGTCGGTGGCGTTCAGGTAGCCGTGGGCAGAAACCGTGGTGAGGCGCTCGTCCCGCAGCGTCACGGGCAGGCCGGCAGCCTCTTCCAGCAGCGCCGCGAATTCCCACACGGCCTGCGCCCTGAAGCCCTCCGTGCCGTCCATGTTCTTGGGCAGCCCCAGGGCGATCTCCCCGGCGGAATGCTCCTTTGCCAGCGCCGCGAGCTTTTCCGCGAGCCTTTCCGCGCGCCGCTCGGTGACGACCCCCACGGGGGAGGCCAGCATTTCTTTTTTATCACAGACGGCGACGCCTGTTCTGACGTCGCCGTAGTCAACGGATAGTATCACCATATCGTGTTTAATCTTCCTGCTCGGGCTCGGGCTCCGGTTCTTCCGAAGCGGGCGGTTCGGTGACCGGCGGCTCCGTCGGGGCGGGCGTCGTCGGCGTGGGCGCCTGGGTCGTCTTTGCCTCCGTGGTTGAGGAGGAAGCGGTGGTCGTCTCGCTGTTCACGCTGCCGCCGCTGCAATAGCGGCAATAGCCGGGCAGGCTGTCCGCCTTATAGTAACCCACTTCCGTATCCCAGCAGCGGGAGGTGGCCAGCAGGCCCGTCTCGGTGCAGTAGGCCTTCTTGACGCATTCCTCGCCGTAGGTGAACTCTTTTTCGTCCAGCGTGCGGTGGATGCGGTTCATCACGTATTTATAGGCGTTGCCGGCGGGGTTTGAGCCGTAGTAGTTGATATTGATCTCCCGGTTGTATTCAAAGCCCGCCCAGGTGGCGCAGACGTAGTAGGGCGTGCCGCCGACGATCCATTTATCGCAGTTGTCAGAGGTGGTACCCGTCTTGCAGAAGGATCTGAATCCGTCGATCTTGAAGCGGTAGCCGGTACCGCTGGAATAGTTGACCACGCACTGCAGCAGGTGCAGCATCACGTCCGCCGCGCCTTCGGAGATCACGCGCTCCGGCGTGCGGTCCGGCTCCAGCACGATCTCACTGCCGCTGGCGTTGGTCACCTTGTAGTAGCTCCAGGGGCGGTAATACAGGCCCCCGTTGCCGAAGGTGGCGTAGGCCGCCGCCATTTCCAGCGGGGTCACGCCGTAGGCCATGGCGCCGATGGCCATGGGCGCGTAATCCTCATCCGCCGGTTCCAGCGTGGTGATGTGGAAGCGGTCCCGCAGAAACTCATAGCAGGTCGTGGGGGTTAGCCGCCGGACGATCCGGGCGGGAACGGTATTCTTGGAGGGGGCGATGGCCTCGTCCAGCGTCATGAGCTGGCCGGGGTTGCCGGGGTCTCCGCCGTAGTTGGTAGGCCAGATCTCGCCGTTGCCATACAAGTCGATACCGTAGTTGGGGATATAAGATGACCAGTAGAAGGCGTTCAGCTCAATGGCCGGGCAGTAGCAAGACAGGGGCTTGATGCAGGAACCCGGCTGCCGGCGTGAGGAGGTGGACATATTCAGCGTGCGGTTGGCGGTCTTTTTGCCGATGCGGCCGACGGTGCCCATGATCCGTCCCTCATAGTCCACGATGATCATGGCGGACTGGATGGCGGGATCCTCCGGCGTGTCCTCTTCATCCGGGAAGCAGACGCTGCGGTTGTAATACACGTCCTCCATAATGCCCTGAATGCGCATATCCACCGCGCCGTAGATCTTCAGACCGCCGAAATACACCTTGCGGAAGGCCTCGCTCTCGGAATAGCCGTAGGTGGTCTGCAGATCGGCCATGACCTGCTCGATGATATAGTCGACGTAATAGCTCTGCACTTCGGATTCCGTGGTGATCTCTACCGCGGTCTCGTCGTACTCGTCCTCTTCGGTCTCCTGATGAACGCCGATGAAATGGACCTCCTCTTCCAGCGCGGCGTTGTACCGCTCCTGAGAGATGTAGCCCTGCTCCAGCATATCGTCAAGGCATTCCACCGCGCGCTTGCGGTTGTTGTCGTAGTTGACGATGGGGTCGTATTTTCGCGGCGCGTTGGTGATGGAGGCGAGGATCGCCGATTCCATCAGCGTCAGCTGGTCGGGGGTCTTGCCGAAGTAGTATTCCGCCGCCGTCTTCACGCCGTAGCAGCCCATATCCAGATAAATGGTGTTGAGGTAGGCCTCCAGGATCGTATCCTTGTCAAAGTGCTTTTCCAGCGCCAGGGCGTTTTTGATCTCGGAATACTTCCGCTTGAAGGTACGGCTGTTTTCACCGGTCAGGTTCTTGATGAGCTGCTGGGTGATGGTGGAACCGCCCTGTGAGAAGTGGTATTCCACCACAACGCCGATGGTGCGCACCCAGTCGACGCCGTCGTGCATGTAAAAGCGCTTGTCCTCCAGCGCCACCACGGCGTTCTTCATATCCTCGCACACCTCGTCAAGGCTGCACCAGATGCGGTTCTCGGTGCCGTGCAGACGCGCCAGCTCGATCTCGTTCCCTTCCTCATCGTTGCCGTAGATAATGGTGGTCTGGCTCTGGTTCGCCACGTAGGAATCCAGATCGATGTAGTCGACGCCGGCCACCTCCTTGGAGGTATCCACCGGGCCGAAGGAGAGAATGCCCACGTCGGTGAAAATGTCATAGGCGACCAGGCCGCCCGTGACCACGCCGATCATGAACAGCATGAGAAAGACCGTGAAAAAGACGGTCAGCCCACGGTGTTGCTTTCTCTTTCTTTTTTTCTTCTTTTTTGCGGGGGAAGTGTTCTGTGTTGCCATGCCTTTGCCTCGTGTAAAGGGATGAAGGTCCCTGATTTTTGATCGACCGCGCCGTTGCAAACGATACTTACTCTGTATTATAGCACATACTTCCGAAAATGTTTAGTCTATTTTTGAAATTTTTTTATTTTTTTTTTGAAAGCTTTTTTTGTTGACTTTTACGGGCGTTGTTATATAATTTAAACGATATTGTCGAAGAAAGGATGAACGATTATGGAATACAAAATGACTATCGCCGGGTGTGAGAGGGCGCTGCCCCTGTGCCGCCTCAACGACGACCTGATGATCGGCGCTTTTGTTATTTTCGGCGACGCTGAGCTGACCGTGGCCTGCGCCAGGGATCTGCTGAAGCGCGCCCCCCAATATGATTATCTGCTGACGGCGGAGGCCAAGGGCATTCCGCTGATCCACGAAATGGCCCGGCAGCACGGCGACAAGAAGTATTTCGTCGCCCGCAAAAAGCCGAAGCTGTATATGACCGGCGTATTCGAGGTGGACGTGCGCTCCATCACCACCGAAGGCGAGCAGAAGCTCTATCTGGATACGAAAGACGCCGAAATGATGAAGGGCAAGAACGTGCTGCTGGTGGACGACGTCATCTCCACCGGCAAATCGCTGGAAGCGCTTGAAAAGCTGGCGAAAAAAGCCGGGGCCAATATCTGTGGCCGAATGGCGATCCTCGCGGAGGGCGACGCCCAGCAGCGGGACGACCTGATCTATCTGGAAAAGCTGCCCCTCTTCAACCACAAGGGCGAAGTGGTAGGCTGATATGGGCCGGACGCGAATCCTTTCCGCGGAGGAGATCCGCGCCGCGGAAAAACGGGCTGATGAAAACGGCCTCAGCTACTATCTGATGATGGAAAACGCCGGCAAGGGCTGTGCGGCGAAGATCGCCGCGTCGGCGGATCCCGACGGCGAGATCGTCATCCTCTGCGGCAAGGGCAGAAACGGCGGCGACGGCTTCGTCATCGCCCGCTATCTGTGCAGCGCGGGTTTCCGGGTCAGCGTGATCCGGATGTTCGACGAACCGTCGGACGACCTCTCCGAGCAGATGGCGGAGATCCTGCCCGAGGGCGTCACACAGTATAACTATCTTTCCCACCGTTACGACTCCTTAAAGGCCATCGCCGGCGCCGCCGTTTTGGTGGACGCCGTTTTCGGCATCGGCTTCCGGGGGGAGTTGCCGGAGTATATCGCGGAGCTGTTCAGCCATTATCCGGATTATCCCGCGGTCAAGATCGCGGTGGACGTGCCCTCCGGGCTTTCCGCCGCCAACGGCTCCTGCCGGGGCTGCTACCGGGCGGACCGGACCCTGTCCATGCTCTGCTTCAAAAAAGAACACGTCTATATGCCCTGGAAGGCCTATTGCGGAAAGACGGAGATCGTCTCCATCGGCTTCCGGCTGGACGACAAGAGCGGCCGTTCCTCGTTTACGGAAAAGGAGGCCGCCGCCGCGCTGCCCCCAAGGCCCTACGGGTCCCATAAGGGGACCTACGGCCACGCGCTGATTGTGGCAGGCAGCCGGTTTATGCCCGGCGCCGCCATGCTGGCCGCCCAGGGCGCGCTGAACGCCGGGGCGGGGCTGGTGACGCTGGCCTTCCCGGATTGCATCTACGGCGCGGTGACGGCGCAGCTGAAGGAGAATCTCATGCTGCCCCTGACCACCGCCCCTGACGGCAGCATCGCCGCGGAAAACGCCGCCGCGCTGGCGGAACGCTTCAGCCGGTACACCGCCGCCGCCGTTGGCTGCGGCCTGACCGTTTCAGACGAGCCTGCCGCTGTTCTGGAAACGCTGGTCCGTCAGTTCCCCGGAACGCTGGTGGTGGATGCGGACGGCATAAATCTCATCTCCCTGCATAAGGATATACTGGAAAACGCCTCCGGCAATCTGCTGCTGACGCCTCACCCGGCGGAGATGGCGCGGCTGACGGGGCTGACGGTGCAGGAGGTCAACGACGCGCGGGAAAAGACCGCAGCCTCTTTTGCGGCGGCCCACAACGTCACGGTGCTGCTCAAGGGCGTCAATACGGTGGTGGCCTCGCCCGACGGCAGGGTATATATCAACCCCACCGGCGCTTCGGCCCTGTCCCGGGGCGGCAGCGGCGACCTGCTGACCGGCATTATCACCGCCTTCGCGGCCCAGGGGCTGAACCCCTTTGACGCCGCCTGCCTCGGCGCGTACCTCCACGGCCTGACCGGGCAGATCGCGGAACGGAAGTTCACCTCCTACGCGGCCACCATGGAGCGGATCGTCAGCTGCATCCCCGACGCGTTTTCCGAAATGACAGCGGGAACGTGAGTATATTTGAAAAAAATCATTCTGTCAGCACTGCTGCTGATACCGTTATTGCTGTCCTGCTGCGGGGAAACTTCCTCCGC
>CAMVNL010000190.1 GCA_947168785.1 uncultured Clostridia bacterium
GAAAATGCTGCGGTCGGTTCGGCGGCTCTGACAGCCCACCGGGCTGTCATTCACTCCCGCCTCACCCTCCGGGTTATGAGCGGTAGCAGGGGAGTCGGACCGGGCGCTTCCGACGCTTTGTGCCGCTTTCCGCTTGGGTTCTCATTCCGTTTAGCGCTCTTGTGCCCGTTGTCGCCGCCGCTGTTTTTCCTGTTATGGGTCAGGATATGGGTCAATAAAACCAATGAAAAATGGATGGTTGCATGGCCCCAATCTGCATGAACCAATCACCTGCTAAGATGATGCCAGGATTCAGAATCCCAAACATGCCGTTCAGCATGCTGCTATAAAATACTCCCCGTCAATTTTCAGCTTGCATAACCAAAGAATGAACGCCGTTGCAGAGTGGTAAAACATTCTGCTTTTATTGTCTACCGGTCTGGCCATGCCCCGTTCTTTGCCGCATCGGTTCCGGTATGATAGGTCAAAAAAGCAAAGACAGAGGAACAGGATCTCCTTTTTTGGAAAAAGATGATAATCTTTATATTCCGGTCAATGGAACGGTTTGTTTCTTCCAGGCTTTCGGGTCTTCAAGACCGACGGACGCGCGGAGGATCAGGCGGGCGTCGGCGGAGGTGACTTTGCCGTCCGCGTCCACGTCGCAGGCCAGATACTGCACGGAGCCCTCCGGATAGGATTCCAGATTGACAGAGCGGCGCAGCGCCAGACGGGCGTCGGCGGAGGAGATCTTCCCGTCGCCGTCCACGTCGCCGAGGGTGTAGTCCGGGGGCGTGTTTTTGTTTGTCAGTGTGAGGTCGGTCCACGGATCGAAGGTGGAGACCGTCAGCGTGGCGGAGGCGGGGCGGAAGTCGTCGTTCCCGGCAAAGGAGAGCGTGTAGGTTCCCACCGGCACGTCGTGGAACACGTAGCTGCCGTCCGCCGCTACCGTGGCGGAGTCCGTGTAGCCGCCGCCGGTGAGCGTGACCGTCAGGCCCGCCGGGGCGCCGGATGTCGTCCGCACATGACCCGCCGGCATGTAGGCGAGCGCTTCGTCGATCACGAAGTCGGCGGAAGCCGTGGCGCTCGTCGGATAGCCCGTGCAGACGGCGACGGCCTTCACCGTCATCTTGTTCGTCGCGGCAAAGGGACCTTCATACAACCTGCCCTTTGTCGCGGGATCGTCGCCGTTGACGGTATAATAGATCTTCGCTTCCGCAGGGGCTCCCTTGGGCAGGGTGATGGTCACGCCGCTGCTGTAGGCCACGGTCTGTTTTTTGCCGCCCGCAATCACGGGCGCGGAGAGGGCTTTCTGCGCGAGCACCGTTCCGCTGTCGGTGAAATCCGCCGCCAGGGCGGTTCCCGCGTAGCTCTTCACCGCCTTTTTCACGGTCAGCAATACTTCGGTTCCGGCTTTGAGCGCCGTTTTGGGCGTGAGCAGCACCGTGCGTGTATAGGTCTTCGTCTTGTCGCCGTCAATGTTGGAGGGGGTGTGGCCCTGCTCCACGGCCTTCACGCTGCCGATCGCCGCCGCGCCGTCCTTCGTTTGCAGCGCGTAGTTCGCGGTGTTCAGCACGCTGTCCGCGCCTTTGGCAGTATCGACCATGTATTTACTGAAGGTCACGTAAATTCCCTCGTCCGTGTAGCGCACACTTTCCACGACAGGCGCGGTTTTGTCCACCAGCGGGATGTTGACGTCCAGCTGCTCCGGCAGCACTGGCAGCAGGTTCGTCACCGTTTTGCCGTCCGCCTTCACGCCGCTTACCTTCACCGTGGCGGCTTTATCCGCGTTGGAGTTGCCTGCGAGCCCCGCGTATTCCGCTGTCACGTACCACAGGCCTTGTGGTACGAACCAGGCGTATTTACCGTCCGCGCCGGTGGTCTGCACCGTCTCCTGCGGGGATTTCTTCACAGCGGCGGCGGGGACTACCTTCTTCACGTTCTTTGCGTCCTTTTCCAGCACCAACTGCCCGTTGTCGTCCACGCCGTACCAGAGCGTGACGGTCGCGCCCTTCACGGGGTTCTCGATGACGCCCTCGTAGACGATACCGGAGGGGTCGTGGTTGATCTGATAGGTTTTTTTATTGCTCTCGTCCTTTTTCAGCTTTTTGCAGTCGTCAAGACCCGTCTGCTTCGCGTGGGACTGGAAGATGTTCTTGATGGTTCGGTAGGAATCCTCATACTGGTTGATCATTTTCTGATACGCCTTGTTGGCGCCCTTGCCCAGCGTCGCGCCATGCGCATAGCTGAGGCCTGTCACACCGAGGCCTGCGGCAGCGAAGTCCATGTCGCCCGTCGACGCAAACGCACCGCAGATCACGCCGGCCACGTCCAGGCCGAGACTTAGACCAGTGGACCAGCCGTCCCAGTTATCGAAGTTTTTCTCCGCCTTTTTGTATTTATTCATCGCCTCGTCCACCAGCTGACGCTTGGACTGCGTCAGGCGTTTGTAGCAGGTGGAATCGATCAGGTGCTGCAGGTCATACCGCATACGGACCTCCTGCCTGATGCGGTAACCGGCGTTATCCCAGGTTTTTTTCAGGTGATAAATGGAAGCGCCCATGCTGATGAAGCCGAAGGCGTTGCCGGTACCGCTCATAAAACCGGAGAGACCGCTGGTGGTGCCGAACAAGCCGGAGGTAAGTCCGGTGTGGTTCGTGACGTCGCCGGCAAGGGATTCCACCGAGCCGGAATATTCGTAGGCGGGATCGTCGCTGTATTTGCCGTCAAAGGTGATTCCGTACAGGCCGGAGACGTCCACCTCGGAAGCGTGCGCCTCTACGGTGAACAATGACAGGAAGCCTGGCGCTTTCTTCGCGCCGCCCTGTGCCTGCGCCTTCAGCCCTGAAAAGCCCTTGAAGTTGGGGAAGAATTCCGCCGTGACGGAGGCGGTGTAGATCGCGGGAGCCGCGGTGGTATCCGCCAGCAGCTCGGCGGTGATGCGGTAGGAGCCGGAGAGATAATTGCCGTCCTCATCAAATTCACAGTCGGTGATCGTGTAGATATCCGCCGCCGTGTTCTTGCCGAAAACGTGATGCGCGTGGTTGCTGCCGGCTGCGTTGTCGGAATATTTCGCGTCCGTCGCATAGCGTGACAGCCACGTCTTTGTGTTGTCAAAGCTTTCCTTCGCGGAGAAGATCTGCGTGCGCTGGCTGTAGGAGATGGTCGCGTTTTCGCCTTTCTCTTTATTCTCGGCGGCCTTTACCGCGCCGGTTTCGTTCAGCCACTCAAGGATATTCCTGCCGCTGCCGGTCCCGGAGGACAGCTCCTTATACCGCAGTCCGTTCTCGCCGAGCTCCTTTTCCAGATCGGTGAGGAACGTCTCCATCGTCTTTCTGTCTTTTACGCCGATGGCGCCGGCCAGCCCGCCGGAGACGGTCGCCTTGTTGTTTTCATCAAAGCTGACGCGGAAGGACTGATTGTCCGTGATCCCGCTGTAAACCAGCTTGCCCTTTTTATCCGTGGTCAGAAGTCCGCGCATGTCGGAGAGGGCGTCGGCCATCTGCTGCGCCTCTTCGGCGGTGGCGGTGAGCGAAAAGCTCCCGTCCTGATTCTGCGTCATGGCTTCCGGTCCGTTCTTCGGGATATAGATGGCCTCCGCGCCTTCGATATACCCGCCGTGAAGGTTCCCGAGATCGGCGACAAAGGAGCCGTCCTCCTGCGGCAGGGCCTCCACAAAGAGGATGTTGCCGCTGCCCATATAGACCTTCACCGCCGCCTTTGCGTTGTTCCATTCTTTCATGGGTTCCAGTTGGTCGGGGTTGGCAAAGACCAGACGGTATTTCACGGATTCCGCGAATTCCATGGATGAGACGTAAAAATAGGTGTCTCCGGTTTCCTGGCCGTCCAGAACCAGGTTAAGCGTCAGCAGCTGCGGCCCGTTTTTGCGGTGGATGACCGTGGCGGTGTTGGAGACCACGCCGGAGGCCGATTCAGCCCAGAGCTGATGCACGGTGGTGTAGGTATCGTCGGTCTCATAGAGCTGGACGTTCGCCGCCCACGCGCCGGACCAGTCGGCTGCGGCGGTGGAAACAAGCGCGCCGTTATCGTAAACGTCCACCGTCTCGTTCGGCTTCGCCATGCCGGAAACGAGCGTCGTATCGGCGCAGACGTAGGTGGAAGGAACGCTGATAAACGCGCCGGGACGCTTCACCTCAGCTTCGCCCACCTTTCCGTTGACGTAGTTCTGAACGCCTTTATAGAGAGTGTCTGCCGTCACGCTGATCTCCACGTCTCTGGATGCGGAAACGGGAGAGGCGTAGATCGAATAGGTGCAGGGCAGATCGACGGGATCTTTGAGCTGCAGGTAATACCATCCGTTGCCTGCGTTCCACTGCGGATCCGTCAGCGGATAGGACTTGTCCCCGATCATCACGCTGCTGACATAGGCGGTAGGCCAGTCAGTTTTCGTGAGAATTCTCAGCGTTTCCAGCTTTCCGTTTTCAAGGCCGGGGTCCAGCCCGATGGAGCCGGAAAAACAGAGCACGTCGGAGGTGGAGCTGAAGCTCTCGGCGCTTACCTGCATCGTGGAATAGGGCTTGGTGACGTATATTGCGTTTTCGGTTGTCACCGCGTCCGCCCGGAAGGGGGCCAGCTCCTTCACGCCGTTGTCCGTGAGGGTCACGGGCCAACTGATGATGATCTGCTTTGTCAGATCGGAGAGGGTCTTGCCGGTCAGGAAGTCCGACATGCGGTAGGAAGAGGGAAGCAGCGCCACGGTGTAGCGGCCTGCCTTCCCGGCAGGGCAGGCGGACGCGACGTCACTGTCATGGCTGGACAGGTAGAAATTGCGGCCGCAGCCGAAATACTTTCCGGCGGAATCGAACCACGCGAAGAAGCAGGAAGAGGTCGTTTCGGCGCCGAGGCGCACCAATATGCCGGGCCTCAGCTTTGCGGAGATATGCGCTGCGCCCTCGCCTTCCTTCAACGTCACATCGGCGGAGGCGTCGAAGGCATAGTCGGACGAATAAGACGCGGTGACGATGGAGTCTGCTGGGACGCTTTGCAGCGTCATACTTGCCCGTATTGTCAGATCCGACTGCATGGAAGTCCATTGCGGCCAATTATTGACATTGCTCGTTTTGCCCTTGGGCGTGACAGAAACGGATCGACTGCTTGCGTTTGTCTGGATATACCGCAGCGCAAGGGCAGGGTCGGAGTCGGTCTTAACAGAAACGTACGCATCCAGCTTCATGGAACGGGCCTTGATCGTATGCGTCGCGCCGTTTTTCGGGGAGGCGAGCGTCGCCCCCTCGAAGAGATAGCTGCCGTCGCTCCAGTCCTCCAGACTGAAGCGGGCTTCCACGCCGGGGTAGAGGTGCAGCGTAAAGGGAACGTCGTTCCACGCCGAGTAGTTTCCGCGCACCGTTCTGGTAAGGCCGCCCACCGTCTGAGACGCGATCACC
>CAMVNL010000191.1 GCA_947168785.1 uncultured Clostridia bacterium
GCCCTGTTTTTCCATGGCGCGTCTGGCTTCCGGGAAGGAATACCCCGCATTGATCAGCCGTCTCACGGCCCGGGTTTTGTCTTTGTCCGGGCTGTCGTCGGTGATCCGCATTTTCTCCAATATCTGTATGATACCCGAATCCCGGTCAATGTCAAGAGCGGAAATGGCGTTTTGCACGGTATTTTTGTCCACACCCCGCTGCTCCAGTTCCCGCCGGATGCGCTCCGGCGAAAGGGCCTTGCGGCGGTAAAGCTCCTCCGCCAGGTCGGCGGCGAAGACCGCGTCGTTGATGAGGCCCGCCTGCTTGCAGCGCTCCACCGCCGACTCGGCCGCCTCGGCGTCGTATTTCTGGCGCAGCTTTCGCAGCAGCTCCTTTTCACCGTGGGCGCGGGTCGTCAGGCTGCGAAGGGCGCTTTCATGGGCCTTTTCCGCGTCGGAGGCTCTTTTCAACTCCGAGAGGGCTTCCTCCGTGACCTCGTCCCCGTCCCGGTAGGGGAAGGAATGATATACAAAAGCGGAAACGGCGAACCGAAATTCGCCGTCCGTAAAGAGATTGATTCTTCCGTTTTTGCCCTGTTTTGTCGTCAGCTCCATGGATCAGTCCGCAGCGATGTCGATCTTGATCTTGGGCAGGCGGCCGTTGTTGGGGGCGATGGGCGCGGGAATTTCGTCCTCCGCCGGGGCGGCGGGGGCTGCGGGCGCCTTCTCGTCCTTTTTCTTTGCGGCGGGGTTGAAGCGCTCGTCGGCGCGGATCTTCGCCTCGATCTCGTTCATGACGTCCGGGTGGGTTTCCAGGAAGTTCTTGGCGTTGTCGCGGCCCTGGCCGATGCGCATTTCGCCGTAGGAGAACCAGGAACCGCCCTTGTGGATGATATCCAGCTCCGTGGCGATGTCGAGGATCTCGCCCAGCTTGCTGATGCCCTTGCCGTACATGATATCGAACTCCGCCTCTTTGAAGGGCGGGGCCACCTTGTTTTTCACGATCTTGGCCCGGGTGCGGGAGCCGATGAACTCGTTGCCGGGGGCCTTGAGCTGCTCGATGCGGCGCACGTCGATGCGCATGGAGGCGTAGAACTTCAGGGCGCGGCCGCCGGTGGTCACCTCGGGGTTGCCGTACATCACGCCCACCTTTTCGCGCAGCTGGTTGATGAAGATCACGATGGCGTTGGTCTTCGAGATCACGCCCGCCAGCTTGCGCAGCGCCTGGCTCATGAGGCGGGCGTGAAGGCCCACGTGGCTGTCGCCCATGTCGCCCTCGATTTCAGCCTGGGGCACCAGCGCCGCCACCGAGTCAATGACGATCACGTCCAGCGCGCCGGAACGGGTCAGGTATTCGGCAATCTCCAGCGCCTGCTCGCCGTTGTCGGGCTGTGAGACCAGCAGCGTGTCGATATCCACGCCGAGATTCGCGGCGTATTTGGGGTCCAGGGCGTGCTCCGCGTCGATGAAGGCCGCTTCGCCGCCGGCCTTCTGGGCCTCCGCCACCACGTGCAGGGCAAGGGTGGTCTTACCGGAGGATTCGGGACCGTAGATCTCCACGATCCGGCCCTTGGGAAGGCCGCCGATGCCGGTGGCCACGTCCAGCGCGATGGAGCCGGTGGAGATGGCCGCCACGTTCAGCGCATCCGTCTGCCCCAGGCGCATCACCGCGCCCTTGCCGTACTGCTTCTCGATCTGCTGGAGAGCGGTTTCCAGCGCCTTTGCCTTATCTGCCATTGAATGAACCCGTCCTTTCGTGAAATAAAAACATTTGTTCGGTTTTTGTGAGCCTATTATAGCGCATGGCCGCGCAAAAATCAAGTGCAAAATACGACATTTTGGGGTCTTTTCCGGGAAAAGTCCGATACACGGGACTCTTTGTGCAGAGTAGACGAAAAACAAAGCCGCCGTTTATCGCCATTGAACAAAAAAGAGGCGTCCTGTCGATTTTTCCTTGCTATCTTCTTTATAGAAGTATAAAATAAAAATGGCATATTTTCATTAGATTAGGAGGAAGTACTATGAACAGACACGTAAAAAAATGGTTCGGCTTTCTGCTGACCGCCATGCTGATCCTCAGCGCCCTGCCGCTGACGGCCCTGGCGGCGGAAAAGCAGCCCGCGTCTTTTAACCCCGTCAACAGTTATATCCCGGATAACTACGTGGCGCCGGCCATGAGCGACGCCGAGGAGAGCGACCTCGTCTCCGACGGGGAGGACGCCCCCGCGACCTATTCGCTGCGGGCGGAAAACCTGCTGCCCCCCGTGCGGGACCAGAACCCCTACGGCTCCTGCTGGGCCTTTGCAACCGTGGGCGCGGCGGAATCCAACCTCATCAAAAAGGGCCTCGTCGGAAAGGACGACGTGGACCTTTCCGAGCTGCAGTACATCTATTATACCTATAACGCCGCGGTGGACCCGCTGGGCAACATGAACGGCGACTACACCCAGATCACCGAGAAGGACGACGTGCTGAACGCGGGCGGCAATTCCCGCTTCTCCACCAACGCCCTTACCCGCTGGACGGGCCTTGCCGACGAGGACGTGATGGTGTATGAAGAGGACGACGCCTTCTTCTACAACTACAAATTCAACGACGAATACGCCCAGGATTTCGACAAGTACCACGCCGAGGGCTTCCGGGCCGTGAACGTGAAAGAGAACCCGGAGCTGGTGAAGCAGTGCGTCATGGAATACGGCGGCATGATCTGCAACTATTACAGCGACGGCTCCAACTACGGCCCCGGCAGCAAAAACTACTACTCCACCAATCACACGGGGCAGACCAACCACGCCGTGATGATCGTGGGCTGGGACGACAACTATTCAAAAACGAAGTTCCGCACCTCCCCCGAAAACGACGGCGCGTGGCTGATCCGCAACAGCTGGGGCGACTGGTGGGGCGACAACGGCTACTTCTATCTGTCCTATGAGGATACCTCCCTCTCCAGTACCGTCTACGCCTTCGATATGGCCACGGCGGATAACTTCGACTACAACTACCAGTACGACGGCGGCCAGTCCAGCGGCACCATCAAGACCGACGGCATGGTCAACGTCTTCAAGGCCCAGTCGGACGAAGTGCTCAAGGCCGTCAGCGCCGTGTTCATGGGCGATACCTTCGTGGATTACACGGTGGATATCTACGTGAATCCCCAGGGCAGCGACTTCATCGCTGCCGGCAAGCCCGTGGCGGCGGCCCATACGGAGGGGACCACCTCCTACGCCGGTATGTATACCATCCGGCTGAACGCCCCCGTCTCCCTGAAAAAGGGACAGAAGTTCGCGGTGGTCATCCGGGCGAAGAACGCGGACGGCAGCGCCGTGAACATGGCCTACGACAAGACCAACAAGATCAACGACTGGATCACCCACATCGCGGTGTACGAGCCCTGCGCGGGCTACTATCTCCCCGGCACCACGCCGCGCAGCATGGCCAGCCGCGGCGCCCCCCGCATCAAGGCCTATACCGATACCGCCGGCCTTGCCAACCCCGAAGCCTTCAACGCCGCCCTTTCCGGCAGCACCGTCAACATGACCTGGAACGCCGTGGAGGGCGCGGACGCCTATGAAATCTGGGGCGGCGCGGACAACGGCGAATACGCCCTGCTGGCCACCGTGACGGATACCGCTTATTCCTGCGCGGCCGCCGATACGGGCCTGTTCCTGAAATACAAGGTCCGGGCAGTCAAGGAAGGCGTGGCCGGTATCTTCTCCCGCAGCGACGGCGTGAGAATGGACGTTTCCGGTTCTGCCCGCGTCACCGAGATCGCGGCGGAGGACCTGACCCTTTCCGAATACGAGCACAAGGCGCTGACCGTGACCGTGAACGACGGCGCGAGAGACGCCGCCTATGCCCTGACCGTAGCGGATGAGAACGTGGCCAAGGTGGATGCGGAAGGTAAGATCGTCGGCGTGAAGGCGGGCGAGACGGAAGTGACCGTCACCCCGCGCTCCGGCTACGTGGAGACCACCGCGAAGATCACCGTCACCGCCCACACGGAGCACGACTACGAACTGACCAACAAGGAAGCCACCTGCACGGAGAACGGCTATGAAAACGCCATGATCTGCACCCTCTGCGGCGACGTACAGGCCGCCGGCACGGTGATCGAAGCCCCCGGCCATACCGAGGTGACCATTGAAGCGGTCCCCGCCACCTGCCTTGAAAAGGGCAGCACCGCCGGTTCCTATTGCTCCGTCTGCAACGAAGTGCTGGTCTTCCCCGAGGAGACCGATTTCGGCGACCACGCGAGGGTCGTGGATAAAGAAGCCAAAGAACCCACCTGCACCGAAGCGGGCTGGACGGAAGACGCCCACTGCTCCGTCTGCAACGAGACGCTCAGCGTCAGCGAGGCGCTGGAGGCCCTCGGCCACGATACCTACGTCACCGTGACCGCCAGAGCCGCCACCTGCACCATGGCGGGCCGTACAGAGGGGACCAAATGCCGCCGCTGCGGCGAAGAGACGGTCTCTGAAAAGATCCCCGCTCTCGGCCACACCCCCGAGGTCGTGAAAGAGGCGAAGGCCCCCACCTGCACCGAGGCCGGCTGGACGGAATCCGTCAAGTGCACCACCTGCGGCGCCATGATCGCGACCTCCGCCCCCGCCTACGCCACGGGCCACACCCCCGAGACCGTCATTGAAGCGGTTGCCTCCACCTGCACCGAAGCGGGCCACACCGCCAAGATCGTCTGCGCCAACGGCTGCGGCTACGTCTATCAGGAGAGCGAAGCGCTGCCTCTGGCGGAGCACGTTGCCGTGCAGACCAAAGAGGCGGTGGCCCCCACCTGCACCGAGGACGGCGCGACGGCGGAATACAGCTGCAAAAACTGCGGCCAGGTGCTCACCCCCAGCGAGGCCGTTGAAAACCTCGGCGGCCACAAGCCGACGGTCACCAAAGAGGCCGTGGAGCCCACCTGCGTGAAGGCCGGTTCCACCGCGGAGGAGACCTGCGAGGTCTGCGGCGAGATCGTCACCCCCAGCGAGCCCATCGAGGCGCTGGGCCATACCTATACCGCCGAAGTCACCGCCCCCACCTGCACCGAGCGCGGCTATACCACCTATACCTGCGAGGTCTGCGGCGCGGTCACCAGGAAGGATTACGTGAACCCCACGGGCCACAACGACGCGGACGGCGACGGCCATTGCGACGCCTGCGGCAAGGAGCTGAACGAAGAAGGCGAAGCCGTGGAAAGCGAAGCCGAGCAGGCGAAGAACTTCATCGACCGGCTGCTGGCCTTCCTGCGCAAGATCGTGAATTTCTTCAAAGGTATTTTCGTGGAATAAACCAACCCAAACCGACGGCCCGCCCCGGAAACAGCCAACTGCTTTCGGGGCGCTGTTTTTAGAAACCTATTCGTAGCACGGATTCTCAGCTGCCGCTTCGGTCGGTGCTTCT